>BNWK01000008.1 GCA_025998775.1 Alphaproteobacteria bacterium
ATAATAAATCACATAAATACACTGTGTTTTTCTTATAAGTAACGTTAACGCTTTGTCTAAACATATATTAGATTATTCTCTAACAATATGTAACATTGTGCAGTTGCGCAGTTGTTTTTTAGGCAAGTAATTCAACTAATTGTTAGAAAAATTCACAGATTATTATGATGGTGTGGAGCAAGGAAATAGGCAAAACATTTTTTTCAAAAAGGACTTGCAAAAATCATAGATTGCATATACAATCATAGTGTATGATAGGTCTACTTTAGCTTAGGGAGAAAAAAGTGAAAAAAATCTTGTTAACTACTCTGTTGGCGTTTTTAGTGTGCGATTTTTGTTGTGCTTACCATCCACTCGACAATAGAAAGCATCCATCTTTTCAGCGAAGACGTTCGTTGTCGGAAGCGAATAGGAAACGCAAAACGCCCCCCCCCAAAAGCACGTGCTGTGAAAAAAGCAAAATCCGCGTCACGTTCGAACCATAAGAAAGGCTCATCGTCGCACGCAAATAAAAAAACAAAAACGGCCAAGCGGAACCGACCGATGCTTGGTAGCTCTGCAAAGCAGCAGCCGGAACAACAACGAAACTCTGACGAAAGCAGAAATAACTCGAACAGAGGGAAATCCGATAAACGCTCCGCTTCATCTGCAGATGGTCGCGCACAGAACAGTTCACGTACCAGGAGCCGCGACAGTGCATCTTCGTCGTCTGCGCAGTCAACATCTTCATCTGGTAGTCAGTTGAGTAACGAGCAATTTATAACTCTTGTACAGGGGCCTCTAACAATAGAACAACTGCAAAAAGATTATAACGGCAAATTCTCAGATGCGCAAATGCATGTGCTGTCTGCCATAACGCCACAAACCAGATCTGTGACTACCGAACCAATGTTGCGTGAGGCTCTGGAAAACTTTTTAAAACCTAAGCAAACCGTAGGTAGCGTTATCGATATACGGCCTGGTCTTCGGGCAAGGAAACAACAGGTACTTGGCGACGGCGACTGTGCTCTTAGTGCGATTGGGGTAACACGGACAGAACTGACCGATCTGTTAACGCGATGTCTGAAAGGTAACCAGAATGATCAGCGCAGGAATATTGTCCGCAAATACCTGACCCTAGCCATAATAACGGGCTTCCTGATGGATAACGCGACTCAAGAAGGTCGCGCAGGACGAAAATGGTGGTTTGATCTCGTCAGAAGAGAACTTCCTGCCTATAATCCTGAAACGCTTAACCCTGTTGACGGCTACTTCCCGGATGATATACTGCACCTCTACATTGCTACTTGCGTTAGGCTGAATGCCACCCAATTCTCAGCAAGGTTTCCAAACGCAGGTCCCCATAATTATATAAGTCTTGGAACAGGAGTGGGAGACCTTTTGGCTTTGTGTTTAGACATAAATTTCGGAATAGCCGATGTTGGCGGAAATCACGTTGTTGCCCAGATCATTGGTCCTGACCGTGGTAACCCGGACGAGCGCGCGACGATGCGTGGGCTGTTGAAAAGTAACGTATCTCCAAAAGAAAGGTTCGACAACGGTAACACGGTATGGACCATAAGACACGGTCCACACTATGATCGTGGCGTACCTGTTGATTAGATCACAGAACGACACCACTGCCGCCATCCAGATGCAAGCTGTGTCGTCTGGATCCAGATACGTGGAATATCCGATTTAATTGGTTTGCATATATTTCGCACACATTTCAGCGGACCATATGGCGTTAACGCAGTTGCTGCACGCACTTTTGCGCATCATCGAAAAGCAGCCGAATACTTTTCGATATTCTGGAGCAGATGGAATCTATGATTTTCATCTGCTCGACGTCGAAATTTCCCAACACAAAATCGGAAACCATAGATTTATATTCTGGACGTCCAATGCCTATGCGTATCCGCCAGTAGCCAGTTCCAACGGTGGAATCGATGCTTTTTAAGTCGTTATGTCCGCCATTGCCGCCCCCTTTTTTGATTTTTATCTGTGAGAACTCAAGATCTATATCGTCATGAAACACATATATATTTTCAATTGGGATTTTGTAGAAATCCATTAGAAATCTTACGGCTCTGCCGGATAAATTCATGAATGTTTGGGGCTTAGCCAATATGACCTTATGGCTTCCGATGCTAAACGAAGTCGCTTCCAGCAGGGAAGCCATTCCCCTAAAACCGCCGGATGCGTGCTCGTCAGCAATCGCATCCACGACTTTAAAACCTACGTTATGTCTGTTATCCTCGTATGTTGCACCGGGGTTACCAAGACCAACAAGAAGTAACACCTGCATAACCTCACTTTATACCAGATTAGATTTATAGTACGGATTTTACACAATTGGATCCCTACGTCGCTCCGCTCCTCTGGATGACGGTAATTGATTGAATTTCTCGTCATTCAGAGCCACGAAGCGGCGTAGGAATCCAGAAAAGAAAAAACCCAACTTCTCATTTCAAATGAGCAGACAAACCCGCACCAACGTTGGCAAGCACATCTCGCATACGTTTCAGAAGCTCCAGTAAACGGGTCCAGCGTCACGCTTGCAAACACCTATTTCGCTGGAGTTGCAGCAGCTTCTGTAGTTGCCGCAGCAGCCATCTCATCTTCTTTTTTCATAAGCGTAGGAGCGACAACGGTTGCAATCGTAAAGTTCTTGCCACCGGACGGCAATGTAATGCCTTCCGATAATTTTACATCTTGTGCGTGAACAGTGTGATGGAACTCAAAGCCAGTAAGATCGATTTCTATTGTATCTGGAATACTGTCCGGATCACAAACGATATCTATTTCGTGTACCAGTACGTTCAAAACGCCGCCCATCTTAATACCAGGAGATGCCTGTTCATTAACAAAGCTGATTGGCACACGGACCGTAACGTTGCTTCCTTTTCCGACCCTTAGAAAATCTATGTGGATAGGATTGTCAGTAACTGGATGAAACTGAATGTCTTTTGCGACAAATTTCTGTCCTTTCTTACCGATTCCATTTATCTCAAACACTGTTGAGAAGAAATTTGATTTGTGAACATATCTGCCGAGCAAATCTTTGCAAATGCATATGGATTCAGGGGCTTGTACATCGCCATACACGACACAAGGTACACAACCTTCGCGCCTAGCAGCTCTTGCAGATCCTGTTCCAACCGACTTTCTACCCTTTGCTTCTAAAATAACAGTAGCCATTGTAATAACTTTCCTTTTTCGAATTCGCTACAATATACACCGAATTGCTTCGGCTATCAATGAAGCAATGGACAATTTTCTGAATTTCTCGGGTAAAGGTTGCGGATGCGCAATGCTATCGGTCAAAACTATTTCCGTTAAAGCCGATTTTTCCAGTTTTTTAATGGATCCGTCCGAAAGAACGCCGTGTGTACAGTAGGCAACAACGTCTTTGGCACCAGCGCTCATTAGTACGTCAGATGCATAGCACAGCGTGGATCCGGAATCGACCATATCATCTATAAGTACACATATTTTGTCGCTGACATCACCAAGCTTGTACATAGATTTCAACTTTCCAAAGACGTTCTTTGCTTTGTTGCAGATTGCGAAATCACAGCCAAGAGATTTGGCCGATAGATCCGCTCGGTACGCTCCGCCTATGTCTGGAGAAACCACAGCCACATAATCTGGCTTATATTTTTTGGAAATATCGGCTTCGAAGATACGTCTTGCGCTTATGTGACGTGTTGGGGTTCTCAGTAATGGCTCGCAGTGATTATCGAGAATTATGCAGCTGGAAATATTCATTGTATCCAGTAGGCGAGAAAACAAACCGGCACCAAATGATTCATTTTCCTCCTGCTGATCTTGCCTGGAGTATCCCATATAGGTTAGACACAAAACGACATTTTTCGCACTTCGCAGAGCATCTAGCAGCAGAAATAATTCCATCCATTCGTCATGATTGGTTGTGGACGCTATTACAACCACCTCCCGAAACGATTTTCCCAACGAAACAACGAGTTCTTTGTTATTAAAGCATTTGACGTTGGAATGAAACGCCGGAATTGCCAATTCCTGAGCCACAGACTTCGCCAGATCCTGAGAACTTCTACAATAAACCAACGGTTGCACCACGTGTTCTTACTCCTTTTGACTCATCTGTAGCCCCGCAAGTACACCTCGCATACATTTCAGCCGGAAGCGAGGCAGAAAACGAATCCAACGTCCCGTTGGTTGCTTCTGGCGTTATTTTGTACCACATTCTCATAAAAAAGAAAGATAGTGTTTCATTGCATGGCGGCCTCATGAAAAATTTTAGTATGAGAATAAGAAGAAATGGTTAACAATCTATGCAAGTAATTGAAGGATTGTTGTTATGGAAGTCGATATTAAGGATTCGTTTTTAGAAAAACCAAGAAGAGTTTTCAGCTCCTCATCGTACATCGTCTCGATTATTACCTTTCGAAAGTCCTTCACAAGCTCATCTACTGCCTGTAAATCAGACGCTCCACCAAGAAGCTTCTTTATCCTTTCGCGCTGCTCACGCTGCGCCTCTTTCTCTTCTTTTGTTAATTTCTCTTTCATTGTAAATACCTCCACTTATTAATATCAATTTAACAAGTTCCGGCTCTTTAGACAAAATTATTTATGGTCTCAAGAAAATCTACTTATTCCATGTCTATTTTTTGCAAATATATTTCTATATACAGAATTTAGTTTGATTTCTCAAGCACGATTGTTGACCATTCCATAAAATCGCACTCATATTTCAGCGTCAATCCGAGAGAAGTATATTTATTCCTTACGCTTCTGTCCTGGGAAGAAAACCCCGATAATACGGCAATTCCGTTCTTCACCAAACATTTCTCCACCTGTTTCGCCATTGATATCAGCGGCTCCGACAATATGTTTGCTACTATAAAATCGTAATTTCTTTTGGAAAATTCGCAGGACTCGTTTTGAAAGACGTGCACTCTGTGAGCGACTTTATTTATGACCGTGTTTTCCTTTGATACTCTGACGGATTCCGGATCGTTATCACAAGCTGTTACACGGCGACAACCGAGCTTCGCCAAAGCAATTGACAGGACTCCGGAACCAGTTCCTATATCAAGAGCCGTCTTGTGCCTCTTTTCGTCGAAAAAAGTTTGGCAGGCCAAAATACAACGATTGGTTGTGGGATGTTCTCCGGTTCCAAAAGCAGTTGCGGCAGCAATTTCAATACCAATTTTATCCACCGGAACTGGCTTATCCTTTAGATGTGGACCAAAAATATAGAAATTTCCCACTGTAATCGGTTTGAAATTCTCAAAACACTTTTTCAGCCAATCGGTGTCGGCTATTTTTTCGGATTTTACCGTTGAATATTTGCAATTTCCGAGCAATGCAATAACAGCGGCATCATCTATGGGCTTATTGTCCAGTATTTCCACAAGCCAATGATCTTTCTCCTCTACTGTTGATACACTCAAGTATCCAGAATCGAAAAATACATCCATTACATCGAACGCATCTTTTATTTGAAAGTTCCCAACGACGCACTTATAGATATCTTCGCTCATTTGGTTGCAGCAGGAGATAGGACCATCATCATCAGCCTTCCCTCGAGTTGTGGAGCCCCCTCGCATTTTGCGATTTCCTTCACGTCCTCAATTACTCTATTTAGCAGTCTGGCTCCAATTTCCTGGTGAGAAAGCTCTCGCCCACGGAATCTCAAGGTAACTTTTACTTTATTTCCCTCTCCAATAAATCGATTTATGTTGCTGAGCTTAACGTGATAATCGTGATCGCCAATGACAGGAGTAAATTTCACTTCTTTTACTTCGATGACCTTCTGCTTTTTCTTGGCTTCAGATTTTTTCTTCTGATTTTCGTATTTTAGCTTTCCATAGTTTATTATCTTGCACACAGGTGGAACAGCTGTCGCTGCAATCTCAACCAGATCTAATCCAGCTTCGTTTGCACGCGCTTGCGCTTCTTTTATACTCACAACTCCAACTGCATTTCCGTCCTGATCTATCAGACGAACCTGAGGAGACGTTATCGCTCTGTTTATCCTATGTTTTTCTTCCGTGAACCTATTATCTTCCAAACTCTAACTCCATACTAGAATACACCCGCAATCCAGATTAATAATTTTTATGTAAAAATCAAGATCATGCGAGCGCCATTTTACAACGGTCTTCGCACATAACGCAAGACCAGGGCTGAACCCTGGCCACATTTATTTTGCACAGCAATTATGCCTCGCATATCTATCAGTAAACATCCAGGAGGACAATTACCCAAGGTTAAATACTAGTCCACCGATAAATTCTGCTTGCATATCCAATTCCTCTTCAATTCTCAACAGACGATTGTATTTCGCCACGCGATCTGACCTCGCTGGAGCACCGGTCTTGATTTGTCCAGCGTTCAGAGCAACTGCGATATCAGCAATGTACGTGTCCTCAGTTTCTCCGGATCGATGTGAAATCACCGATTTCATTCCTGCGCGATGAGTCATTTCAACAGCTCGCAATGTTTCCGATAGCGTACCTATCTGATTCAATTTGATGAGTACTGCGTTGGCTACTTTTTCGGAAATTCCGCGCTCTATTCTCTCAGGATTCGTCACGAAAACATCATCGCCAACTAGTTGAATCTTCTCGCCAAGACTGTCGGTCAGACTCTGCCATCCATCCCAATCTTCTTCACTCATTCCGTCTTCAATGGATATGATCGGATACTCTGACACGAGTGAACTATAGTAGGTGATCATTTCTTTGGATGTCATAACCTTGCCCTCTCCCTCCAGATGATATTTTCCATTTTTATAAAGTTCGGTAGCAGCAACATCCAATCCGATCATTACATCACCTCCAGGAATATACTCAGCCTTTTCAATGGCCTTGAGTATATATTCCAACGCTTCACGAGATGTCTTAAAGTTTGGAGCGAATCCCCCTTCATCACCTACGTTGGTGGCAAATCCGGCAGCATGAAGCTCTTTCTTGAGGTGGTGATATATTTCAGCTCCCATTCGAAGTGCTTCGGAAAACGAATCGGCTCCAACTGGAAGAATCATAAACTCCTGCACGTCCAATTTATTGTCGGCATGAGCACCACCATTCAAGATATTCATCATTGGCAAAGGTAGAACACACGCCGATAATCCTCCGACATATCGGTACAAAGGCATTTTCTTATCGAGAGCTGAAGCTTTTGCCACCGCCAAGCTGACCGCCAGCATTGCGTTAGCTCCTAAATTTGCCTTGTTTGGAGTTCCATCCAGTGCGATTAATTCCTCGTCAACCGTTATCTGATCCAATGACTCAAAACCAATTAGGGATTCTGCAATGTCCTCATTGATATGGTCCACAGCTTTTAGGACACCTTTTCCGAGGTATCGATTTTTATCGCCATCTCTCAGCTCGACAGCTTCAAACGACCCAGTTGAGGCGCCACTGGGAACAGCAGCAGTTGCCACAATCCCACTTTCTAACTCCACTTCCGCTTCTACGGTTGGATTTCCTCTGGAATCAAGTATTTCACGCCCTATTACACTTACAATTGTGCTCATTGATTTGCTCCTATTATAAAAAATACATAAACTATTAACAATTTTCTTAATGATCCACTAAATAGACGTATGGAGTCAATATCAAATAAATCTATTTTTTTGTGTGTGCATCACTGGCGCTAACGCCCAAACTTGGTTTCGTTGTCAACCAACACATGCAGGAACAAATGCACATTTTTTTCGAGTAACTTTGATAATTCCTTGCGGGATGCTTCTCCAATGGCCTTTATTTTGCCTCCCCGTTTTCCCAGGAATATCACCTTATGCGCATTGTTTTTTACATATACGTTTTGGACGATTTTCACACTTCCGTCTTTTTGATTCTGATAGTTCTCGGTTTTTACGACGCATTTATATGGGATTTCTTGATGCAATCGATGATAAATATGCTCGCGCGTGATCTCAGATGTATATTTTTCAAATGAGGAATCAGTTGTTTCATCTTCATGGTATAGCCAATCACCGTCTGGCATTATGGAGCTCAGGTATTTCATGATATCATCGACTCCGCTTCCGCTGAGAGCCGACACCATGAATATGTTCTCGAAATGCCTAACCTGACTGAACATTATGGATATTTCTAGTAATTTCGGTTTATGGATCACATCGACTTTATTCATAACCAACGAGACTTTTTTGGCTGCGTCTATTTTTTGCAGCAATTTAATACTGGCCTCAAAATTCTTTTTGCAGACATCCACCACAAACAACACATCGTCGGATTCCCGAAATGCATCCCAAGCTGTCTTGGACAGTGATTCCACCGAGTTTTGTCGCAGAAATCCCGGAGTATCCACTAGAATGATCTGGCTGTTTTCGTATAACGCTATTCCCAGTATTCGGGTTAGAGTCGTCTGAATTTTTCTGGAAACTATGGACACCTTCTGACCAACCATTTTGTTTATCAGGGTTGATTTACCGGCGTTTGTCTCTCCAAGCACAGCAACAAACCCGCACTTTTTATGTGCTTGCGTTTCATCATTATTGGATCCAACGTCATGTTGGTGCGAACAAGGGCTGCTCATCTGGAATCACTCCATGAAAACTTATATAACTCGTTATCTGCGGAGGACTATAGCAGAAATTGCTCTAAAAATGCCATAGCACCTATCTATCAGTTAGATTATGTTGTGAAATGTTCAGAAAAATTCACCATATGCTCTCTTTATGGAACAATAGACCTGTTGCGCAACCGACTATGTTGGAGGATTTTTTAGGAGTATACGGAACTCAGGATCGCGGCGTACTTGATGTACGTGAGGATCCGAGTACCGGAACGACGACAAAAAGACACAATAGAGGAAGGTTGCGCAACAGATCTAATATTCTGCACATGAGTTGGCAATTGAAAGCTCGGGAATATTCATATATCATGGAGCATGCTTTTTGGGAATTATCATGTCTTATTTCATATTCGTTACCGGAGGGGTTATGTCGTCCATTGGGAAGGGAATCACCTCGGCAACAATTGGATCGTTGCTCCAAATTCATGGTTTTAGCGTGCGCATAAAGAAAATGGATCCTTATATAAATGTTGATCCGGGAACCATGAGTCCATACAAGCACGGAGAAGTTTTTGTGATGGGAGATGGCTGTGAGTCGGATCTGGATTTTGGTCATTACGAGAGATTTACTGACATCAAATGTTCGGCTGCAGACGCGCTAACTACCGGAAAAGTTTACAAGAAAGTATTGACAAAAGAACGGCTCGGAGACTATCTTGGATCTGATATCCAGGTCATTCCACACATTACAGGCGAAATAAAAGAATTTATAATGGATGGCCACGAAGACGTTGATTTTATCATATGCGAAGTGGGCGGAACCGTAGGAGACATCGAAGGATTACCATACATAGAAGCCATACGACAGCTGACCATAGAGCTTGGGAAATCTCGTACTCTCTGTGCTCATCTAACATATTTGCCGTACATGAAGACATCTGAGGAGCTAAAAACCAAGCCAACTCAGCATTCAGTGAAACAACTGCAGAGCATGGGGGTTCAGCCAGACATGATTCTATGTCGTGGTGAAAAGGACATCGACGACGCAATAAGAGAAAAGATCTCCATGTTTTGTAATGTAAAAAAAGAAAATATAATTGCTGCGTCAGACGCAGAAAACATATATCTCATTCCGAACATGTATCATTTGGCTGGCGTCGACAAACAAATCTGCGATCATTTCGGGATATTGTATTATAACTCGGAAGGGCAGGCGGAAAATAAAATAAAAGAAAAATGGGGAGCAGTTGAGCATTCCATTCTGAAGCCTTCCAAAACCGTTAAAATTGCCGTTGTTGGGAAATATATGAGAATGAAGGACGCTTATATTTCCCTATCGCAGGCCATATGTCATGGTGGCTTCGCAAATGATGCAAAGGTTGACGTCGATTGGGTGGACTCAAGAGCAGATCTTGATGAAATAAAAAGCAAATTGAAAGACGTATCTGGAATACTGATTCCAGGAGGTTTCGACTCGAGCGGAATAGAAGGAAAAATCGCGTCCATAAAATACGCCAGGGAGAACAAAATTCCATTTTTGGGCATATGCTTGGGATTGCAGCTTGCCGTCATTGAAGCATGCCGAAATATAGCTGGAATCGAAAATGCGACCAGTAGAGAATTTTCCGACGATGGAGAGTGTGTCATTGATTTCATGCAGAATTGGGAAAAAGATGGCGTTCTGGAATCCAGAAGTCAATCAGGCGGCAAAGGAGAAACCATGCGGTTGGGAAATTATTGCTGCAAAATTTTGCCAGAAACGCTTGCTCATAAAATTTATGGAGTCACCGAAATAACCGAACGCCACAGACATCGTTTCGAAGTAAACATAAAAAAATACAAGGACGTCTTCGAGAAGGCGGGTCTCATATTTTCGGGAATGTCCACGGATGGAGTTCTACCGGAAATCATCGAGCGCCAAGATCATCCATTTTTTATTGCAACTCAGGCGCATCCGGAATTCAGATCGCGTCCATTTGCCGCGCATCCGCTATTTGCGTCCTTCATAGAGGCAGCAACTGGGTTTTGAGAGACTGCTGTATAATGGCTCTTTTTCGCAATTGGCTTCGGTGCTTGCAGCACGCGCATATTCCTTTCTAAGAAATCCTCATGTACAAGGAGTATACTGCGGTTCTGTGCTGCGTTCTTTCTCGCTCTACGACACAAGTGTCTTGCAAAAAATATGTCTTTATGGAACAGTCTCTTAAATCTTTCTGACTCCTTAAAATTATAGATTTCATCGAGGCATATGGTTACTTTGCCACTTTTGGTAACAAATAGATAGCACTGTACAACTGGCGTATATTTTGTTTCAAAATCCTGCATATTTCATTGTTTAATTCTCACTTTTTTCAAAGCGCACACGCATTTACTATGCATCTCACATATTATTGTAATCAGTAGCAAAGCCATTAACGCCCAAACTTGCTCCCACTAAAAAGAACGTCCCATCTTTTTTATTTCTGAACCGGAGAAAATAACAGAGCAGAATTTTTTCTTGGCAACATATAGATTCATTGTTCCAGCGTTCTGGGACAATACTATATCGTCAATTGGACATGCAATACTATTGCTCTTTTCTAGCAGTTTTTGTGCTCCTGATTCTCCGATAATATAGGCGAACATTCCATACACTTTATTGGTTGCTTGTATTTTGGCTACAAATTCGTTGCCGGGTACTTTATCGAAGTCCCTGAAAATCTTATCGATGCATGGATAATAGTACGATTTATCCTTACGTTGTCCAATGCTTATGAACACAACATCCGCATCGTTTGGAATGTTGTTCAGCAAATCGAACAGATTCTTCTTAAAATTTTTCAGCGGTACCATATCATCTTCAAAAACAAGAACTCGGCTGTAATGATTTTTCACAACGTCAGACCAAATTGCTCGATGACTATATGCGACTCCAATCTCTCCGGCACTGAATTGTCTGTCTTGCACCAACAAATCGAACTCGGATTCCTTGTATTTCCCATTATAGCTCACATGATAGAACACCGGCCGTCTATTCCAGGTGTATTCTCTAATGTTACTCATGGCCTCTTTACCAGAAATAACTTCTCCGGTATTTTTATTCGTGAGAATGATATCATAGCCATCGACTGCCTGGAATCTGTTTGCTTCAATGCCATTTTCTTTCAGAAGCTTTTTAGTCTTTGCAAACCGTTCTGGAGTTCTATCAAGACTAATTACGTAAATTGCATCATATGGCGCAGGAGCTTGTTGATTGGAGCAAGACACGAGAAGAAATCCCACGAAAACGCTTTCAATTATCAATCCGATTTTTCTATTCATTATTTTTTCTCATCTTTTTTCTGTGGACTTATGCCAATACTATTAAGACTAACGCCAAAATCTCTGCCCATCTCTTGAATCAGCGATTTGTCATCTGATATATAAAGCATTTTTTTTCTTGCCGCATATTTCTTAAGATCTCTCAATCCAGCAGACGATAAAATATGATTATCTATTGGTAATGTGAAATGCTCAGTATTTTGGATTATTTTTGAAGCGCCTTTGAAACTCAAACAATAAGCATGTGTTCCATATACATTACCATCGTTGAGTAGTTTCACAACATACCTATTGGAGGGAATTTGCTCGAAGCTACGCAGAACTCGCTCTGGATCAGCGACATACATAGCGCACATATCATTTTTTTCGAGAAGCTTTCCACACATCCCAATATCCAGAAACAAAACATCGAAATCATTGGGGACGTTTTTGAGAGCAAGAGAAACGTTTTCTTTGAAATCCGGTTCGAATACAATATCATCTTCGAATACTAAAACTTTATTGAATTTATTTTTTATTACGTCATTTATCACACAAAGATGACTCATGGCACATCCAAACTCTCCATATGATAAATGCCTTTTCAGAACGCTAATATCTGTTCTATATTTAACGAAAAATCCTTCAAATGAGACAATGTAGTCAACTTTATCTTCATTTTTTTGTTTGGAGAATGTCTTCAAAGCATCCCCTTTTATTACTTCGCCGGTTTTTAGATTGCAAATTTCGATTTTACTGCCATCGATCGCCAAAAATCTTTTGAATTTCAGTCCCATGTTATCCAGCTGTTTCTTCATTTTTTTCAGACGATCTGGAGAACGATCCATATTTATCACATAGATCGCGCCCCATTCTTCCGAATGGTTGACACAATCTGTTGATTGAAAAAAAGAAAAAACAATACACAATAAAATTACGCAGGCAAATAATAATGTTTTTCTCATTTTTCCTCTGAATCTATACAATACTTCGGCGATGTTACAATATTCATTACCATAAGTTCAAGTAACTTTATGAATTGCGAAGGATTTCTTCTTACAACCCGACGTGATGACAAAGTTGCATAGAAATGTTATTATCTGAGTAGTTTTTGTAATGAAGGAGTATTAGATATGAGATTGAAGACAGATGTGTTTCACATTCTATGATTCTTGCTAAACCCGCTACCTCTCCTGTTTTTAATCTCATTTAAAATTCCAATTATTACCGAAAATTATTGGAATCTTAGCATGTTTTTTACAATTCAAAAAACAACGAGGGTAGTAAGCGTATTTTCGTTTTTGATTGCAATTTTTATCAATTTCGTATACCATCAGCGTCGGTAATCATTGATTGCTGAATATGCACGCAAAAATTGGATGGAAGAGGCTGCTGCATAATGAGATATTTTTTGCAAGACACTTGTGTCGTAGAGCGAGGAAGAACGCAGCGCAGGACTGTAGTGTGCTAGATGTACATGAGGATTCCTTAGAAAGGAATAGCGTGTGCTGCAAGCACCGAAGCCAATTGCGAAAAAGATCCATTATGCAGTAGTTTCTGAGCGGGTGGTCCGTTTTGTCCTTTCGGTCCGAGATAATTTCTCGGTATTTGTTTTTGCGGAGGCTTAACCGAAAAAGGGATGTGGAAATGTTAGAAGTTTCAATTAAGAGTTTGCTGGAGGCCGGTGTACATTTCGGACACCAGACTCGTCGCTGGAATCCAAAGATGGCGCAGTACATTTTTGGATCGAAAGATAGGATTCACATAGTTAACCTAGATAGAACCTTGGTATTGCTGGAGGAGGCTCTCAAAGCTGCTGGAAATGTCGCTGCTGATGGGGGGCGCATCTTGTTTGTGGGTACAAAGCGTCAAGCTAGCGAACGCGTAGCCGAATCTGCAAAAAAATGTGGACAGTACTTTGTGAACCATCGTTGGTTGGGCGGGATGCTAACCAACTGGAAGACCGTTTCTCAATCCATCAAGAAGCTGGACAGTCTCGAGAAAAGATTGCAGGATCCGGCTGTGGAATTAAAAAAGAAAGAAATCCTGAGCATCCAAAGAAAAACAGAAAAGTTGAATAAGGTGTTAGGTGGTGTACGTAACATGGGCGGCATTCCGTCAATGCTTCTGGTGTTGGACGTCATTGTGGACAAAACAGCGGTAGAAGAGGCAAAAGTTCTTGGCATTCCAGTAGTTGGCATATGTGATACGAACTCTGATCCAACTACAGTCGATTATCCTATCCCTGGAAACGACGATTCCGTAAGAGCCATCGATCTTTACTGCTCTTTGTTTGAAAGCGCCATAATAGATGGTATCCAGAGGGGATTGACATCTGCTGGAGTCGACATTGGCGCTCTGGAAACGCCGATTGATGATTCGGACTACTCGGAAGATGAATCAGAAGAAAATTAATAACAAATGGGGGAACTTATGGCTAATGTTACAGCCGAGCAGGTAAAGACGCTCAGAGAGCGCTCCGGTGCTGGCATGATGGACTGCAAAAAGGCTCTGGTGGCATGTGAAGGAAATGTAGAAGAAGCCGTCGATTGGTTGAGAAAAAAAGGACTTGCTGCTGCGGCCAATAAGTCCGGTCGAGTGGCTGCCGAGGGATTGGTTGGCGTATACGTAAACGGAACTCACGGTACAGTTTTGGAAGTAAATGCGGAAACTGACTTCGTATCTCGCAATGAATTGTTTCAGAAGTTTGTTTCCGAAGCAGTTGAAGTAGCGTGCAATGGAAATCTATGCATTGATTCTTTGAAAACGGCCAAGTATCCAGGAAAAGATCATGCGGTCTCTGAAGAATTGACCAATCTTATTGCTGTAATTGGCGAGAATATGCAGCTGCGTAGAGTTGGTCATGTGAGTGTGTCTTCTGGAGTCGTAGCTTCTTATGTGCATAATAAGATTTCTCCAACTCTTGGGAAGATCGGCATTTTGGTCGCTCTTGAGTCGACTGGAGATAAAGAAAAACTGAATGAATTCGGAAAGCAGATTGCAATGCATATCACTGCAGCTCACTCTCTGTCTGTTTCTGTGAATGACTTGGATCCGGCCACTATTGAGCGAGAAAGAGCCGTCGTTACGGAGCAGGCTCAAAATTCCGGAAAAAAGGGTTTTATAGATAAAATCGTTGAGGGAAGACTGAGAAAATTCTATGAGGAAGTAGTCCTGCTGGAACAGGTATTCGTCATGGATGGCGAAACGAGAATAAAGGATTTGGTCGCGAAGGTCTCGGCGGAAATTGGCGCTCCAATAGAGATCAAAGAATTCGCAAGATTCGCTCTCGGTGAAGGAATCGAAAAACAGACGGTTGATTTCGCTGCCGAAGTTGCCGCACAGTTGAAATAATTTTGTTGAAAGTGGTTTTTGTTGTATTAGGAGATTGATCTCATGGAGAAAAAGTATCGTCGTATATTGCTTAAAATTTCAGGCGAGTTTCTCATGGGGGATTTGGACTATGGCATGGATGTTAAAACTGTCGATCGCATAGCCGCTGAAATCGTCTCCACCTATAATGATGGATACCAGGTGTGTGTGGTCATTGGAGGCGGAAACATCTTTCGAGGAGTTTCTGCCGCTGCCTATGGTATGCATCGATCGGTCGCCGACAACATTGGTATGTTAGCGACAGTAATGAATGCCATTGCACTTCAAAATTCCGTTGAGCGATTGGGCATTCAGACGCGGGTGATGTCTGCCATACACATGCCAAATATATGTGAACCATATCTTCGTCGGAAGGCGTTGCGTCACCTGGACAGGGGGCGTCTGGTCATATGTGCTGCTGGATCCGGCAATCCATATTTCACAACGGACACGGCAGCGGCTTTGCGCGCCCTCGAAATGGGATGCGATGTGCTTATGAAGGCAACGAAGGTTGCTGGTGTCTATACCTCTGACCCGGAAAAAAATGCAGATGCTAAATTCATAGAAAAGTTATCTTATAAGGAAGTCATTGAAAAAGACATAAGAGTTATGGATCAGACGGCTATTGCATTGGCAAAGGAAAATAATATTCCTATAGTTGTGTTTTCCATAAAAGAAAATGGAAATTTGGCGAAGGTTCTTTCGGGAGAGGGGCCTTGCTCATTCATATCGTGAATTTATTGGAGGAAAAATGCTTTTAGAAAGTCTAAAGAAAAAAATGAGCGCAAGTTTCGATAATCTATCGAAGGATTTCGGTGGATTGAGAACTGGACGTGCGTCTGCGGCAATCCTGGACAACATAATGGTGGAGGCGTATGGAAATATGGTTCCGATACAGCAGGTCGGTACCGTAAGCGTTCCGGAAGCTCGTCTTATTACAGTTCAGGTTTGGGATACGTCTCTGTTGAAGCCTACGGAAGTTGCCATTCGGAATTCTCCCATAGGTTTAAGTCCAGTTGTCGATAGTCAGTTGATACGCATAGCAATTCCTGATCTGAGTGAAGAGCGTCGCAAGGAAATCTGCAAACTCGCAGGGAAATACGCCGAACAAACAAAGGTGTCCATTCGGAATGTGCGAAGAGAAGGCATGGAGGACGTCAAGAAACAGGAAAAGAACAAAGAAATAACCGAAGATGTCCATAAGAAAATGGCCGACGATATACAGAAGTTGACCGATGAGTTCATAAAAAAGGTAGATACATCTTTGGCTCTGAAAGAAAAAGAAATAATGAAAGTGTAGTGTATGAATCACCGTGACCCCAGCTTGAAGCTGGACACATTTTCTGTATCTTCTGAATTGTATGCGAGCGCCAGCTCAGAAGCTGATGTTGCTTCAGCAAGAGAAAACGCACGTGGTGCAACCACAACACATGTGTCGCAGACACTGAGGCACTTGGCGTTCATTCTCGATGGAAATCGGCGCTGGGCGAAGGCTCACAATCTTCCGTCGGTGTTTGGTCACCGAAAAGGCTATGAAAAAGCAAAAGAATTAATTTCATCAATCTCAAAATATGGCGTGAAGTATGTAACGTACTATGTGTTTTCTATCGAAAACTGGAAGCGATCTGAAGAAGAAGTTGCTTTTTTGATGGATCTTTTCCGAGAACTATTCAACACTTCAAGTGAATTCTTCAAAAAGAACAACGCTCGTTTGATGGCCATCGGTAATCTCGAGAATCTTCCGGAAGATATTCGTCGAGGCATAGCTTCTCTTGAGGAAGAGACTAAAGCAAATAATGGTATTACTGTGACATTTGCCGTTAGCTATTCGGGACGTGACGAAATTCTGCGAGCCGCTAAGAAAATCGCAAAAGATGCCGAGTTAAATAAAATAAATGTTGATGCATTAACAGAAGACGATTTTTCCAATTACCTGGATACCAATGGGATTCCATATCCTGATGCTATGATTAGAACAAGCGAAAAACGCATAAGCAATTTTCTTGTTTGGCAGTGTGCGTATTCGGAAATATTTTTTGTTGATAAATTGTGGCCGGACTTTAACGAAGACGATCTGAAAGATGTGATAGATGAATTCTCCAAGAGGAAGAGAAGGTATGGCAGGTAATGTGGAGTCGATGAAAAAAGAAGTGAAGACTCCGGCTAACAGTCGGAGAGTTGAGCTAATGACTCGTCTTTTGTCTTCCCTCTTGTTTGTGCCGGTGATTATCATTATGTGCCTTGTGAAAGACGAATACATCGGTATCTTCTGTTTATTGAGTTTCGCCACCTATGCGGCCATTTTGAAGGAGATATGTTCTCGGTCGATAAATGGGAAGTATTTCCTGAGAGGTATCGCCGCGATTGTATGTTTTATCGGAATCTCTGCCTTTGTATATTGTCGCAAAGTTTTAGGAGTATCTGGTTGTATCTTTCTCATATCTGTGTGCAGTTTTACCGATATAGGTGCCTATTGTTTTGGAAAAGTCATTGGCGGTCCCAAATTATGCACTAAAATTAGTCCTAAAAAAACGTGGGCTGGATTTTTTGGTGGAATAATCATGGCAAACGTTGCATGTTATTCTCTTGACGGATTATTTTTTTCCGTATCTAATACCAAAGCTGCGTTTAGCGGCATATATAATTTAGCTACTATTCAGTATGTGATAATTTTTTCGATATTTGGTGATCTGTTGGAGTCGTTTTTTAAGAGAAAGATATCAGTAAAAGATATGGGAAATATATTTCCGGGACATGGTGGCGTTCTCGATAGACTGGATAGCTTGATAGTTGCGTCAATGGCTCTTGCTCTGGTTGTAATTTTATTTTAGGATTTTTCTTATGGATTGGGTTTACTATCTAATTTCGTTTTTCGTGATAATAAACGTTATAGTGTTTGTTCATGAGTTCGGACATTATCTTGCTGCACGAAAAGTTGGTGTAAAAGTTACTACTTTTTCACTTGGTATGGGACCGGAAGTATTCGGATTCGACGATAAAAATGGCACCAGGTGGCGTTTCTCTCTGCTGCCTATTGGTGGCTATGTGATGATGCTCGGCGATAAAGATGCTTCATCAACAACACATGATGAGGAATGCCTGGAGGGACTGACTGAAGAAGAAAAACAGCAGACGATAGCATACAAAAGCAATTGGGAAAAAATATGGGTTGCATTTTCTGGTCCGTTTGCCAATTACATATACGCTTTTGTGGTGCTATTCATCATGGGCATTTCTTACGGCGTTCCCAAATATATGCCAATTGTCGGCGATGTGCTCAAAGGATCTCCAGCTGAGACAGCAGGATTCGCTGCCGGCGATAAAATAATCGCCATAGACGGAAACCCAATTGAGAAATTCCGAGATGTCCTCATAAGCATATCTAATAGTGACAAGGAAAAACTCTCGTTCAAAGTGGAGCGTAATGGAAAAACGCTGACCATAGATGTAACTCCCCAAATAACAGAAAAAAAGAAGCTTCTGGGAGGTGTTAAGAAGACTAAGACTGTCGGCATAAAGTCCGGAGATCCTATTTTTGAGAGAGCGTCAATTGTTGATTCGTTTACGGGCGCCATTGGTACCTGTGTTTCATCTACTCAAGAAATGTTTTTCATGCTTTCTCGCCTGTTTTCTGGAAAAAAGTCTCTGGACGATTTCGGCGGCTTTGTCCACATGGCCTCTGTGGCTGGAGATATATCCAAAAGTGGTAACATTGCGTTGTTAATTCTTTTTACAGTAACTTTGTCGTTGAATTTGGGATTTATCAATTTATTTCCGTTTCCGGTTCTGGATGGTGGAATGATACTCATCTGTTTTATAGAACAGGTTACGAAACGAAAATTAAACGAAAAGCTTCAAGAATACGTAATGATTGCATGTGCACTATTGCTAATTTTGCTCATGTTAGCTACAACAATAAACGATATATTACGTTTGGAAGCTGTTAATAAGTTTGTTTGTAGAATATTGGAGTAATTTCGGTAATGAAAAAAGTCATCACCCTAGCCTGTTGTTTGCTTTTGGATTACACATATGCTTATGAAGTCGATCAAATCGTTTTCGAAGGATTGGACAGAGTAGAAGAGGCAGCGATGAATGATTGTCTCACCATAAAACCAAATGTAAGTTTTGATGATAATGACATCGATGCAACTGTGAAGGCTTTGTTTAAAAAGGGCTTTTTCTCGGATGTAAAGCTTCTAAATAAGGATAGGAAACTTGTTATCAAATGCGTGGAGAAGCCAATAGTTGATCGAGTAGCATTTGAAGGTAACGAAGCGGCGGCTGATGATGTTCTGAAAAATGTCATCGGTAGCCGTCTTGGGGAAGGTCGTCTATTCAGCTTGTATCTTATAAAGGACATCTTGGCTGACTTCCAGATGGTGTATCGCGCGTTGGGATTCTACTCTGCAGTTGTCGTTCCAAAATTAATAAAGCGTCCAGGAAACAAAGTAGATGTGGTGTTCGAAATAAAAGAAGGCTCCAAAACGACTGTGAAAAAGATCATTTTCGTTGGTAACAAGAGTTTTAGTGATGACGAGCTGAAGGATGTAATGTCCACTAAAGAAGAGAAGATGTGGAGATTCTGGGATTATGACAGTCACGTTTTCCGAGAGGATAAAGTTGAAGTCGATTTGGACGCAATTACGACCTTTTATAAAAATCGAGGGTATCCATTCTTTATGGTTACTTCATCTTCTGCCGAAATGGATTTCGATAAGAAATCCCATCGCTGCACATTTACCATTGAGGAAGGGGATAAATACAATATTTCTGATGTGACTCTCACCTCAGCTGTGGAGAAAATAAAAGCAGATGAGTTTAAGGAATATATTATTATAGAAAAAGACGATGTATATAACGAAAGCAAGATCAAAGGCAATCGAAATATACTGCTTAGAAAAATCGCTCTTCTGGATAACCCGTTCATCGATGTTGAAGTGAAACCAAAGTTCGATAAGGAAAAGAAGTTGGTTTCTATCAATTACAATATCGTAGAGAGGCCAAAGGCGTTCGTAGAAAAAATCGATATAGTTGGTAATACAAAAACTCTCGACAGAGTTATTCGTCGCGAGTTTTCCGTTCATGAGGGAGATGCACTGAACAGGTATAAAATTGAGAAAACCATAGAAAAGCTTAAGGGAGTTGGATACTTCGATGGTGTAGAAACATCGGTGGAGGACGGATCAGCTGACGATAAAAAAGTTCTGATGGTATCCGTAAAAGAAAAGGAAAGCACCGCCGCGATTAACTTCGGATTAAATGTCAGTGATTCGGATGGATTCGGGGGATTCACTAGTTTTGTTGAGCATAATCTTTTTGGTACGGGACGTGAGCTTTCGGCTGAGGTATCGTGGATGCAAAGGTACTATGGAGGAAAGGTTGGTATATTCGATCCAAGATTCATGGATCAGAATTTCGGAGCTGGTATTCGCGTTGGTGGAGATTCTTATAAGCGAAAGGATGTAAACCACAGTACCAACAAAACTTTGTATATTAATCCGTACGTTAGCTATCGTATAATGGACAATTTGAGCCACATAATCGGGTATAGGCTCTCTACAAACAAGAGAGGAATCATGGGAAGGCACTTGGATTTGGATGATGAAAAATCTAAAAAAACTCATCGTTCTCCTCATTTGTTGGATATGGAAAAGGGCAGATATAGTTGCGGGGAAATAACGTCCACTCTTACGTATGCAAAATCACTTTATCAGCATACTATTATAGATAGTTATGAGCTCACAATGAGAAATTCGTACGCTGGAGGAATTTGTAGTGTTAGTTACTTTAAAAACGAACTTGGAGCTAAATTCTATAAGGGAATAACAGAAAAAGTTACATTCATTGTCGATGCAAATGTTGGGCATATAAAGGAAATAAAAAATACTCGAAGTCATCATCGCTTTTCGCTTGGTGGAGATGGCCAAAGTATGCGCGGATTCGATAGCGGTGGTGTAGGTCCTCGTGAGCGTTGGGGAGGAAATGATGAGCACCATGATGATCGCGATGATGCAGACAGCATGGGGGGAACAAAATACTGGACCGTAAGTCTCATGGCGAAAGCTCCTTTGTCCACCAAAGAGATGGGGATAAACGGCGTACTGTTCCTTGATTTCGGTAGTGCATGGGGCAGAGGCAGAAAGTTTAAGAAAAAAGATGGAAAGGACGATGAGTATGAGTATAGTTCCGATACATATACAGAAAAAGAAGTTGATGATTCGAGTGCTGTGAGAGTTTCCGCCGGTGTTGCCATTGAATGGGCTCGGTCTCCGCTGGGAGTTCCTCTGTCGTTTGTGTTCGGTTTCCCTATCAGAAAGAAGGGATTCGATAGAAAACAGACGTTCACACTGACGGGAGTTATGTAGGTGGTGCTTGCAGCAGTGCGTGCCGCACACGCGTTTTCTGCTTTTGTACGAGCCGGACTGGCGTTTTCTGCTTCACTACTAGCTGGATGGTATGCGAGATATGCTTGCGACGCTGGTAGTTTTAGCCTTTCTCGTCATCCAGAGGAGTGCGTAGCGCGACGTAGGGATCCAGTGGTTGCTCCATGTGCATTGTTAGTAAACGCAGCGGCACGCACCGTCACGCTGGCATTAATCGTAGCTCTATCATTTTCAGAGAATTGTTTTGCAAAGAAAACTACAGCTCAAAAGTCAGAAAAAGCTGCAGTCCATAAAGATGTTCGCGTTCAGAAGTCATTTGCCGTTGTTAGAATCGAGAAAGTTGCTTCCAGATGTAAGGCCGGAATAGATATAGAAAAACAAACGACTGAAATCAGTGATCAGTCCAAAAAAGGAAATTTCGAGGAACTGGAAGAAAAAATAAAATCCATGGAGCAAAATAAAACCTCCGACTTTGATAACGAAAAAATAGAGGAACTGCGACTCACGCTCTATGAAATGGTACGTACCAGACGGCAGCAGATTAGAGATGCTTACAAGAAGGCTCTTTCGGAGCTGGAAGATGTGATAAGAAATGTTATAAAATCCATTGCTGTTCGTGATAGCATTGGTGTTGTAATAACATCGCAAGTGGTTTTATATGCAGACTGCAGAGATATTACGGAAGATGTCATTAAAGAAGTGGATAATGTGTGCAAAACCATAAAGGTTGAAATAAAAGAATAGGTGATTTTCATGATAGATAAAAGTTTTTTTGGAGATTCAAAAAGAGTGACTCTATCTGAATTAGCAACCATCTGTGGATTTACAAAAGTTGGGGATGGAGATTTTCAGATATCTGGAGTCGCAACGTTGAATTACGCCGGCGCTGATGAGTTGTCTTTTTTTGCCAATAAAAAATACATAAACGACCTGAAAAACACCAAAGCCGGGGCTGTAATAGTAACAGAGGCAAATCTCAAAGATCTTCCGGAAAATGTCGTTGGATTGGTGTGCGCCAATGTCATGATGGGATATGCAAAAGTTCTGGATGTTTTGTATCCAGCAGAGGAGCATTTGCATCATATCTGCGCAACCGCAAAGATTCATGAAACAGCCAAAATAGGAACCGATTGCTACATAGGAGACTACTCTTTTATTGGAGAAAATGTAGAAATAGGGGATAATGTCTTCATTGGTCGAAACGTCGTAATTGAAAATGACTGCGAAATTGGATCTGGCGGATGTATTCGAAACAATGTGGTCATTTCCTACAGTATAATCGGTAAGGACGTCAAGATTAATTCCGGTGCCATAATTGGCGAATCAGGATTTGGTATTTTGCCGACCGGCAGTGGCATGGTGTATGTAAAGCAAATTGGCCGTGTTGTCATAGGAGATCGGGTGAGAATCGGTGCCAACACGACTATCGATAGAGGTAGCATTGACGACACTATAATCGGCAATGATACAGTCATCGATAATCTCGTTCAGCTGGGGCACAACGTCCATGTGGGCGAAAGATCCATATTGGTTGCTCAGGTCGGAATTGCCGGCAGCTCCAAAATCGGAAACGATGTAGTGTTGGCAGGACAGGTTGGTGTATCCGGTCATATTGAAATCGGAGACGGCGTCATAGCAGCCGCCAAAAGTGGCATTGCTTCCAGTGTAGAACCTGGAAAGGTGGTTGGCGGAATACCGGCACTAGATGCAGGATTATGGAAAAGACAGGTGGCTTTTCTAAAAACGTCGGTTACAAGAAAAAAACAGTCGCAGTAATAATAGTAATTTGGAGGAAAAAAAGAATGTGTTCGGAAGATTCTGTGAATCTTAGTCTCGATATAAACGAAATAAAAAAATGTTTGCCCCATAGATATCCAATGCTAATGATAGATCGCCTAGAGCAGCTGCGTCCCGGAATAGGAGCGGTTGGTCTGAAGAATGTATCTGTAAACGAGTCGTTTTTTCAGGGACATTTTCCCGATAGGCCCATAATGCCCGGCGTTTTAATCGTTGAGGCTATGGGACAAACGGCCGGCGTAGTTGTTGCCAAAAGTATGAATCTGTCAGAAAGTGGATTGGTGTATTTCATGTCCATGGACAATGTGAAATTCAGAAAACTAGTCGAACCTGGGGATCTCCTGCGGCTAGTCGTTACCAAAGAGAGAAGTCGCGGCAATGTCTGGCGCTTCAAAGGAGAGGCTTTTGTTAAAGATGCATTGGTGGCGGAAGCAACATTTACGGCAATGATCGTGACTCCGGAAAAGAAATGATTTATCGTATACAAAAATGATATAGGGGGTATTTTGATACATAGGACGGCCATAATTTCTCAGAATGCCAAAATCGGAGAAAACGTAAAAATTGGCCCGTATTCTGTAATAGGAAAAGATGTCGAGCTCAAAGACAACGTTGAGGTTATGTCACACGTCTGTATAGATGGCTTTACTACGGTGGGAGACGGCACAAAAGTATTTCCGTTTGCCGCCATAGGTTACAGACCTCAGGACTTGAAATTTCGCGGAGAAATGTCTCGCCTGATCATTGGAAAAAACAACACAATTCGTGAATATGTCACTATGCATCCTGGAACAGAAGGCGGACGCATGGAAACCGTCGTTGGAGATGGAAACTTATTCATGGTGGGAGTACACATCGCTCACGACTGCATTATTGGAAATAATATTGTGATGGGAAATAACGTCACACTCGGAGGACACGTCACCATTGGAGACAACGTCATAATAGGAGGCCTTTCCGCGTTGCATCAGTTTGTGAGAGTCGGCTGTGGCGCCATAATCGGCGGAATGTCTGGCGTGGAAAAAGACGTAATCCCTTACGGATCCGTAAAAGGAGAGCGCGCCTGTCTGTCCGGCGTAAATCTCATTGGTTTGCGGAGAGCAAATGTGTGCAATAACGAGATACATGCCGTGCAAAAAGCCTGCGACATCATTTTTTCCAACAATAATACACTGTTGGATAATCTGGAATTTGTGGAGAATACGTTTCCAAACGAAGCCTGCGTGAAGGAAATAATAAAATTCATGAGACAGAAAACCGACAGATCGTTCTGCAAGCCACCAACGTGACGGTGCCAACGTGACATTGGATTCCACTACTCCTGTAGACTCAGCTTCAACATCGAAAGTACAGTCTGCATACCCTTCGGCAAGTGGCGAAGCCATTAGTGCGTGTGCTGCAAGCACTAGATGTATCGGAATAATCTGTGGAAACAGCAATTACCCGCTCCTAGTGGCTCGAGCTTGCATGGAAAAAAACATCAGATTCTGTCTATTGCTTCTGAAAGATTGCGTAGATTTGAACGAATTCGAGGAACTCCATGTGCCTTTTCTGAAGGTAAATCTCGGAGAAATCTCGAAGGCTCTGGACTTTTTTCATGAAAACGAAGTTACCGAAGTCATTTTTGCAGGCGGAGTAAAACGACCAAATTTCAACAACCTATCGCTTGATAAAAAAGGGGCGTCCTGGATGCTGAAGCTGGGGAAGGCCATTTTTTCCGGAGATGATGCTCTGCTGAGAAAACTATCCAGCCTATTTGAAGAAGAGGGATTCAAGATATTGGCCGGAACGGATCTGCTGGACAATGTCTTTGTGAAAAATGGAGTTTTTAGCAAACGCCATCCAAACGAGTCAGATTATGAAGACATAGAAAAAGGATTTGAAGTCGCGAAAGCCATTGGAAAAATGGACATTGGCCAGTCGGTAATTATCTGTGACGGCATAATTCTCGGAGTCGAATGCGTTGAGGGAACGGATGCGCTCATTGATCGCTGCGCACAACTGCGAAAATCAGATCACGGCGGAATTCTTGTGAAAGTTTCTAAGCCACAGCAGGATTGTAGGCTTGATCTGCCCACGATTGGGATTGATACTATTAATCGGTTGAATAAAAATGGTTTTTCTGGAGTTGCCGTAGAGGCAGGAAATTGTATCGTTATCAACAAAAAATCTGTAATTGAGCAAGCCGATGATTTTTCTATGTTTTTTTGTGGATATGAATAGACTTTAGTAAAATCGCAAAAACTATTGTCATTTTTGACTTTTATACGCAATTCGTTATGAAAAGGCATATTGCATAGCGTCAAACAACGAGGCGAAAGTTTGAGTGGAGGAGCGAATTTTTTGCTTCATATGGCTCCAAGAATGTTCTATTCAGAGTTGCATGTGCCGGTGTACCCAAACGGAGCGATTATTTTATTGCAGCATTTTCCGGCCACTGTCCAAGTTCTGTCCAAGTTCAGAAAGATATGAGACGGGCCAGACCGGCTGAAAATAGAGCGAGTATATATTTTTAGTTGCAAAGAAAGTGAAAGGTCTCCAGAATAGGTGAATATTTTAAATTAACCTTGAGGAGACCAATATGCGATCGAAACCGCACAAAAAGGATTGTAAATCCAAAGAAGACGCCAGTACAGAGAAAAAGCTCGCTGAATTGCTTGAGCAAACGGAAAAGCTCGTGAATGACTGGGAAACGCTGAAGAAGCAAGGTGTTGACGTCAAGATTCTGCAAAAGACACTTGGCTTTTCCCGGGCGACCTACTATCGCAAGCGAAAACTTTTGCAGGATTTGCGAGATGGGATTGAACCGCCGTCGAAGAGTCCGAAGCACGTCCGCGTGGCCTGTTGGACAGTGCCTCAGGAGAATTTAGTTCTGAAGATTCGCCAAGAGAACCCGACCTATGGCAAGGAAAAAATAGCGATTATTTTGCGTCGTGATCACGGAGAAAAACTTAGCGAAAGTAGTGTTGGACGAATCCTGAAAGCCCTGAAGGAGAGGAGTTTGGTGAAGATATCGCCATCTGCGAGCAGGGTCAAAAGACATCGAGAGTTCAACGGCCACGCGCAGCTCTGGACTTTCAAGAGATATGAAAACATGGTTTTGGGAGAGCGCGTTCAGATCGATCACATGTCGGCGGAGAAAAATGGCTTACAAATCAAACAGTTCTCCGCTTGGGAGCGGAAATCGAGACATCTT
>BNWK01000009.1 GCA_025998775.1 Alphaproteobacteria bacterium
GGTCAATGCAAGCGACATCATTATCACTACAAATGCACTACATATCAGTTTTTTCATTTTTTCCTCCTGTGTGTGAAAAACATATTATAAATATACATCAAAAAAAAACAAAAGTCAAGAAAAAAGATAAAACGAAATCAGCAAGCTGTTCTTCTTTTCCATTTCTGTGTGCTTTGCCGTCAATCTGTTGATCGTTTTTCAGCTCTTTGGCTCCATCAATAGCTCGCACAAGTTGATTTTGCACGGGACATATATTTCGCTAAAAGTTCAACTTATTTTTGCGCAGATCCTAAGAGTAAGGCGAGAATCAATAGCTATGAGCAAATGCTGGCTGAGGAAAATTCGAGAACTTACAACACGGCAGCACTCTATGCATATTCAAGGTGGAGACCATAAATAATTTTGTGTAAAGAGCCGGAACTTGTGTCCAAGTTCAGAAAGATATGAGACGGGCCAGACCGGCTGAAAATAGAGCGAGTATATATTTTTAGTCGCAAAGAAAGTGAAAGGTCTCCAGAATAGGTGAATATTTTAAATTAACCTTGAGGAGACCAATATGCGATCGAAACCGGACATTTCTAAATTGCGTTGGCATCCCTTATTCACGATCGGCATATTCATCCGTCCGGATGTAACGCTTATTTTTGAGCGTTTATTTGTTTCACTGTTCTGACCTTTTCCACGAAATTATGTAAATCCTTACTATCGGCAATGGATCTGTTGGCATATGTTTCAAGTCTCTCGATGTTTGCAGGAGATGTATTATCCATCGAGTTGCAAAGATACTGCATCAAATGTGGATTGACTCTAAAATAATCCAATTTGCCAACGGATGATTTTTCTGTTAAGGATTGGTGCGTGTATGCGGTCATGGCACTATTCGTTACTGTAGAGTACTTTTTAGCCCAAAACAAATTGCCTCTGTCTGTCGATTCAAGATTGGGATCCATATAATTGTGATCTCCAGTTCCAAGCGAAAGCAGAATTATACGGCTTTTTGGAAAGAGTAGCCTGGCTTCTTGGTATGCGACTAACGCAGGATTGTTGGCAAAGACACCTCCGTCTATTCCTTCATATCTACAACCATCCAACCCACGAAACACATGTGGATTAAAAAAAGTAGGAGCAGCGGTTGTGGCCATTAGAGAGTCTATTATATTATATTTGTGGACGTTTGGATTGGATATTTCATCGTAATTTTTGTAAAATGCAACATTGTTGTTTTGTTGCAAATAGAACGGCAAAAGTAATCTCGTTCCAAGGCTGTCAAAGCTATAAGCGCTCTCATCTTTTTTGCCTGTAAAATCTCTTACGGCTTGTTCTTTACTATCGACTCTATACGCCGGCCCCAAAAGTCCTCTGGTGATACTAAACCAGTTAAGAGGATTCCATAAACTCCAATTTCTTGTGAAAATCATTTTTGCAATGGCATTATAGTCGTTGATGAAGTGGTCGATTTTTCCCAATGCAAATGATGCCACCACAAGGGCTCCGACGGAAGTTCCAGCCATAACATCAAATTTAAAGTCTTCTCCAAGTTTTTCATATACGTTTCTCAATATGATGGCTGGCATTATTCCACGAACGCCTCCACCATCAACTGATAAGACAACTTTGCAATTGTCGTAATTTTTAGAGTATTGCGCATTACCATTTCTACCATGGAGGTTTGCCGACTCCGATCTTTCAACGGTTTCTCGTCTCTCACCTGCAAGACGTTTGTTGTCGGTTGAGTATGTTCGTGTCAATGGGTTGTGAGTTGCCATAATCGGATCCATAGTATCAAATTCTTCGCCTTCCCCAACTCTCGGAGGATCGCAAAAGATTGTATTGTCGCCATTATGATGTACCAATTCAGGGCTGGTATTGGAGTAAATATGAGCGTGTGGCCATTTAATTATATTGTCGCCATTATGATGTACCAATTCATGGCTAGTATTGGAGTAAATATGAGTGATAGGCGATTTAGGGAAGGATTTAATGCCATGTTTTGAAGATACCACGGAATTCTCAGGTGAAAGATCGCTCTGGCTATCGATTGGACTTACAGACACTGTTTGTTGTGAACTGCTTGGAGTAGTTCGACCAGAACTATGTTGCCGCTGAGTGATTTCTAGCAGCTCATCTTGAGATCCATTTTCATCCGAAGGATTTTCGGTATGATTTGCAGAAGTAACAGTGCTACTCCTGGTATAGCGTGGCTTGAATATATTACTATGTGAAGAATGTAACGGCAATGTTCTGCGTAAAGATGAATGTGATAATACTTCTGACGATTGGCTTGGTGGATTTCCACCATGTTTCAGACGTGAACCATTGCTGTCCGGACTATTTTGACTTACATCCATCAGTTCAAACGGAGTCATCGTTCTGGACAAAAGTGATAGTACTCCAGACGATGGACTCGGCGAATTTCCGCCATAGTTTAGAGGTAAACCATTGGCGTTCTGACGACCTCGCTGAGCAGAAGGAGACGCCATATACCGAGGAGTATAAGGATAAGGTGGCGGAAACTGTGTAGGATAGGAGGGCAGGTGCATGTACTGCGGATATATAGGGGCCACGGGCATATACTGTACAGGATATGGTGGTATATGCTGTTGAGAAAAAAGAGGCGTCCTATGTGTTGAATGATTGATGATATCTTCATGAGAAATGACCGAGCCATTGCTTGTGCTCGCGGGCTGAGGACTTGAAGTATCGTCAGGTATATCAAAAGGAGCGGGTATCCGTTTGGAATGTCTTTTCGCTAAAAACTCTTCCTTTTCTTTCGGTGTAATGCGAACACTGTTTCTGTTTGGGTTTACGGAAAGTGGTACACGTAATTCTGCGGTAGAAGATGATTTCTCGTTCAATGTTACAGTTGGAAAACCATCAGTATCTTTCCGGGGAGGATAAGGGGCTGCAGGGTTATTGTCAGAGCTTTTTGGGGTTCCTATTCTGGAAGAACATGACGAGCTTCTGTGTCGCGATATCCCTAAAGACTTGCGCTCAGGTTTTGAAGAAATTTCGATACTTAACGGCACGCTTGATGAGCTGCGGTCGCATGCGGGTAAGGCGTTGTGTTCTAGTGGATTGGTTGAGCTTGAAGCAGTCTCTGTTTGTGAAAAACTAGAAAAACTTCCGAGTTCTGAAGCAGAAGATAGTTTATCTCGTTCCTGTGGTTTTGGTGTATAAATAAGCGGTTGCAAATTCGATGAGTTTTTGTTTTTGGAAACCTCGGAAACAACAGAATCGAATGGATTGTTTGAGCCGTAGCATTGAGAATAAAATGTCATCATACACAGCAATGAATTTAAAGTTATTTTCGAACAAATCATCAGGTTCCTCCATATGTTGCAAAAAATTGCACAAAAAGTACTGGAATAAAAAAAACACCAATGAAAAAATCAACTTGCGGAAATGCAAGGTACGCTCTTTAACTGCATTAAAGACGAAGACTCAAAGCTCAGCATATCGTTTCATAAATGGATACACCTCATCTTTGGTCAAGTATCAGTGTGTATTAAAATAGTTAACAAATGATTAATTTTATGAATATTTTTGGCGAAAAACATCAAAAACTTTCTCGTGTTGCAAAAAAGCAACAAAAAATTTCTGCTATATTTTTTGATGACTAGGCGTATTTGAGATCAGAAGTTGGAATTTTTATTTTCTGGATCTCTACGTCGCGCTATGGGCATCATCTAGATGACGGCAGTTTCAGCGTCTTGCTGATACCACACTGACGCTTCCGGCCAGTATGAGAATCAAGCCGCCGATTATGTAAATATCTGGGATTTTATCGTATATAAAAAAATCCAGAAAAGTCGCTGGAATCAGCATTGTATATGCGGCGGAAGCAAGACTGCAACTTGTGGACAATTTAAAGGCGTGTATTATGCAATACTGAGCAATAGCGCCGATTATGCCTCCTATGATTAGATAAATAGTGTCCATTGGCAGTAGCGTTCTAAAACCATCGAATCCAGTTATAAGAGAACTAAGCAGAAGAAGAGTGATGTGATGGTAAAAAATTATGGTCAATTCGCTATCAGTTGATGATAACCTCTTGATAATCACTTGATTAAGTGCGGCAATAATGGCTCCGATAACCGCAAACATAATTCCAAATTGAAAAATGCCACAGCCAGGTCTGAAGGCAAGTAATATTCCCAAAAATCCAATGATTGCAGCTACAGCATCCCGCGTATGAAATTTTTCGCTCAGCAGTAGCACGCTTAAAGGTACAACAAAAATAGCTGTGGTATAACCTATGACGATTACGTCCACCATGTTTGCGTTTTTGTAGGCAAGCATGGAAGCATATGTTCCGAGAGATGCTAAAATTGAGCGGAAAACATTCTCCCAAACTCTGTTGGTTTTTATGGGATTAATTCTCTTGTAAACGGCAAAAAGCATTAGTGGAACAAATCTGCATATGGTACGCAAAAATGTCACCTGATTCACACCATATATCGGCATAAAATACTTCATAATTGCGTCTGAGAATGCGTATAGACAGACACCAATTACGAAGAAAATATACCCAGTGCGTACCGCACACGCGTTTGCCTTTATGTTCAACATTGCCAATACATTTCTCATACCTTTCAGGCGGTCACGAAACAGCAAATGCGTGTGCTGCAAGCACCTGCAAGCACTCACTCTATGGCCATATCGGTAACTTCGGAAACCAATTCGCCGTTGCTTCTGATTAACTGTTCTATTCTATCAGCGACTTCAGGATGTTCTTTTAGAAACGTGCGAGCTGTTTCCTTTCCCTGCCCCAACTTTTGATCTCCAAACGAAAACCACGATCCAGATTTATCTACGGCACCGATTTTTACTCCAATATCAATGAGTTCGCCGGTTTTGGATATTCCCTCACCATATATGATATCAAACTCAACAACTTTAAACGGAGGAGCGACTTTATTTTTTACAACCTTAACCCTAACCTGATTGCCAACGACCTGTTCCTTATCCTTGAGGGATCCGAATTTACGAATATCCAATCGAACAGAAGCATAGAATTTTAGAGCATTTCCGCCGGTTGTGGTTTCTGGATTTCCGAAGAATACCCCGATTTTCATACGTATTTGGTTTATGAAGATCATTATGCAATTGGATTTCGAAACGGTAGCTGTCAACTTGCGCAACGCCTGACTCATGAGACGCGCTTGCAATCCCATGTGCGAATCCCCCATTTCTCCTTCGATTTCTGCCTTTGGAACAAGAGCCGCAACGCTATCTACCACAAGAATATCAATGGCGCCAGATCGTACGAGAGTATCTGCAATTTCCAGAGCTTGTTCACCAGTATCCGGCTGAGACAAGACTAGAGCATCGACATCAACGCCTAATTTCCGTGCATATATTGGATCAAGAGCGTGCTCGGCATCGATGTAAGCGCAAATTCCGCCTTTCTTCTGGGATTCTGCCACTGCATGCAGAGCCAACGTTGTTTTTCCTGAGCTTTCTGGACCAAAAACCTCGACGATTCTTCCTTTTGGAAATCCACCTATGCCCAAAGCCATATCCAATCCAATCGATCCGGTAGAAACAGCTTCTATCTCCACAAGACTCCCACGCTGACCAAGTTTCATCACGGAACCTTTACCAAACGCCTTCTCGATCTGAGAGAGAGCAACCTCTAGGGCTTTTTCCTTATCCATAAACTACATTCTCCAAATAAAATACAAAACCAATTCCAAAAATACGGAGCTAAACTCTGATGAGCATACTAAATAATAGCAAACAAGATAAGGCCTAAACATTAATTGCGATTAAAATTGTAAGACTTACTGCAGTAATGTAGCCATGGCAAATAGCAAGGCCTACATAGATCTGATTTTAAAAGGATTTCCTGGAGCGGGCGAAGGGATTCGAACCCTCGACACCAACCTTGGCAAGGTTGTACTCTACCACTGAGCTACACCCGCTTGCGAGACAATTCTGCTAATAAAAACTATGTCTCTCTCATGCGATCCAATGATACATGTTATTCGCACAAATACAAGAGGAAATTCAAGCTGCAACTCACGTTTTTTTCGATACCATTATTAGAGACTGCCGCATAATGAGCTATTTTTTGCAAGACACTTGTGTCGTTGCGCAAGACCGTAGTGTACCAGATGCACATGAGGACTCCTTAGAAAGGAATATTGCGTGTGCTGCAAGCACCTCCAGCAAAGTAGTTGGAGAGGAAAAACTTGAGATCGCTAGGTATGCGCTATCGGTAGTATTTTTTTATCCGACAGTGCATCGTCTATATTTTTTGTGTATATCTTTCGTGACATAAGCAGCTCACTTTTACAGTGTTTCAGTCTTCTTACTTCTCTTATATCATCTTTGTCGTGGACAATGATTGCACTCAGCTTGATTTCCACAAGATCTATCAATATATCTAGAGATTGCTTTGATAACATGCCATAACCTATACTCACTCCATTACATTCTGAGTGCATGCGCTAAAGAAAAGGTTAACATATGGATTTTTTATGCGAGATCTAGGAGACATTCAAATAGAAGAGTTGAATAAACGCGAAAGAGTCATAATTGGCCTTGATGTTGGAGATAAAACAGTTGGAATTGCTGTATCCGATAGACGAAATAAAATAGCCGGTTCCATCGCAACCCTTGCGAGAAAAGGAAACGAGGGCGACTTCAATACCCTGTTAAAACACCTGCAACCCCATAAAGTTGGCCTGATAATATTCGGATGGCCCGTACACATGAATGGGATGGTAAGCAGACAATGTGAAAAAGTCATGACTTTTATCGACGCAATAACTAAATTCACAGACATCGACATCGCTAAATGGGACGAGAGATTCTCCACCAGCGTTGTTGATAAAATCATGATAGAAGCGGATTTATCAAGAAAAAGACGCAAGCAGATCATAGACAAAACCGCCGCCGCATATATTTTGCAGGGAGCTCTCGATTTTCTCAACAATCGAGCCACTGTGCGGTATTAAGAGATATGAGACGGCCGATCTCCACCATAGTCGGAATTCAGAACCTCCGTCCACTTGAAACCACAAAATCGGATATGGAGCAGTTGCGACAAGCTCCATCAAAAACGCCTTCGCGTCAGATGATTCGGCAGATTCAAAAATCTCCTCAGTAAGATGTCTCGATTTCCGTTCTCAAGCGGAGAACTGTTTGATTTTTAAGCCATTTTTCTCCGTCGACATGTGATCGATCTGAACGCGGCCATAGGTCGGATTCTCTTGGCGAATCTTCAGAACTAAATCCTCCTGATGCACTGTCCAACAGGCCACGCGGGTGTTCTTCGGACGCTTTGACGGCGGTTCAATTCCATTTCGCAAATCATGAAATATTTGCAACTAAAAATATATACTCACTCTATTTTCAGCCGGTCAGTTCCGTCTCATATATTCCTGAACTTGGACATGCGGGTTAAACAGTAAGCATTCCGATCTAGCATTAATGTACAATGGAACTATTTTGGATTCCTCTGTGAGCAACTCGGAAAAAGGCAGTAGATATTTGGCATTTCTAAAATCATCGATGTAAATCATTTTTTCCCGATATTCTTCTAGTCCTTTTTCTGCATTTCCAATAATTACATCGATGTTATTATTTCGGATGTACGATTTTATGTCTTCGTAGGAAGCCACTCCTTCGTTGTATTTTCCATTGTTGTAATGTCTGAAATATAATTGGTTCTTTTCACTTTCGATAAGGAGCAATCTAGCCAGCGTGATGCTGGCCCCATTTTCGAGACTGCTGCATAATGGATCTTTTTCGCAATTGGCTTCATCAGATCCGCTGCTCGAATCCTCATGTACAATGAGTACACTGCGGTCCTGCGCAACGACACGAGTGTCTGCGTTTTTCCTCGCTCTACGACACGAGTCTCTTGCAAAAAATATCTCATTATGCAGCTGTCTCTTTACTCCTGTTGATTTAGCTTCAGCATTGCAATTGCTGTCTGCATACACATCCGCCGGTGGCGAAGCCATTAGTGCCTGTGCTGCAAGCACTGCAAAATAATCCACACTAACAGCTGGAATTCCCAAAGAAAAGGCGACTCCTTTGGCAAAACTATGCGAAACACGAATGCCAGTAAATGATCCAGGTCCAGAAGCTGTAATAATGCCGTCTATTTTTCTTAAATCGACGTTATTTTCCAGAATTAATTTCTCTGCGACACTTGCGAGATTAGCTGAGGAATCTATATCTAGATTTTTTTCGAAAATCATGCCGTCGTACAATAGAGCGACTGAGCATCTTTTTAAGCAGGCAGTAACCGCCAATATGTTTTTCATTCTAAAATTACCTTCGAATCTTTTAGAGATATCGATAGCTCTCCCTTAAGAAAAGACAACGCGTAATTTCCAAAAATTTCTTTCCTCCATCCATGTAAACATTTCACATCATAATTTCCATTGGATAATTTTTCTAGTTCACTGGTTGTAGAAATCAAAGAAGGTGCAATGTTATTTTCGATGGATTTCATTTCCAGAATCGCCTTCAACAAATACACGGATACGTTTCTGACGGGAGCTTTCTTTACAATTTCCAGGTTTTCCGTTAATTGCTCGGCGAATTTCAGAAACTCTTTCCGTACGTCATTTGTCATCCATCTAGAATTCCGTACGCTCCTCACAAAAGACACACCCTTTCGGCATATGTCATTGAGCAGTGAATTTCGGGCAATGGATTGGACATCGACGCTGTTTTCAATTGCTTTATTGCTTCTCCATTCGGCCAACTGATTGAACAGTTGAACTTTTTTGTCGCCTGCCGGAATGAGAGAGGTCTCACTTTTTTCGCAAAACGATGACATCTCATCTAAAAGCCAATCGTGGCGATTTATTTTTTTTATGGATGCCAACTGTTCTTTGTAGACATCTCTCAGATATAGAACATCTTCTTCTGAATAAAGCAGTTGCTTTTTACTCAAGGGACGGTTTAGCCAATTGCTGGTGGAATAGTTTTTGTTCAGATTTTTATCGAGATATTTTTTTACGATATCCTGATAGCTAATTCTATCGCTGGTACTTAGCAACATTTCGTAAAATTGCGTATCGTAAAGATTTTTTACATTTATTCCATAAATCCTCAAGATTTCGATATCTTGAGTACAGGCATGAAAGACTTTCAATAGCTTCTCGTCTTCGAATATCGGCTTTAGAAATGAAATATCTACTTTCAGCGGATCAATTATAAAAACGGTATTGGAAGTTGCAATCTGCACCAGACACAGCAGAGGGATTTCCTGATTTTCCCGAATGAACTCTGTATCTACAGTTATAAAAGCACCATCAGCTTCACGGATGTCAGATGCGAACTTTTCCAAAAAAGAAGCAATGGATTCTTGGGTATTTACTAAAACCATGAGCCATATACTACTTTGAAAAAAATCTTCTTGCAACAACAAAGTGTTTAATAGACCTGTTGCGAAACCGACTATATCCGAGGATTTTTTAGAAGACACGGAGACACTTGTGTCGTTGCGCAGAACCGCGGTGTACTCAGATGTACATGAGGATCCGAGCACCGGATCGACGACAAAAATACCGGATTGCTGCATAATGGATCTTTTTCGCAACTCCAGGACAGAACCTAAGTTGCGAATTGTTCATCTATGATTTTCTTTTCCAGTTGATTGCCCTCATCAAAAAGTAGTGTAAGCATTATATTTTTCTCCTCATACACCTTTACTTTGGATACATCTCTGAACTCGACATAATCTGCAACCGCACATACAGGTCTTTCTGAGTGATTTATTACTTCAAAGTCGATAACCGCATCCGATGACAGCAAAGCTCCTCTCCATCCGCGCGGGCGAAATGAGCTTATTGGAGTAAGAGCCATTAACTTTGATCCAACAGGGATTATGGGACCGTTTGCCGAGTAATTATACGCGGTACTTCCTGTTGCTGTAGCAGCAATAATACCATCGCATATCAATTCAGAAATTCTCTCAATTCCATCGACGCTTACTTTGATTTTTGCTGACTGATGGGTTTGTCTGAGAAGATACAATTCATTTACGGCAATGACATTGAATACCTTTCCATCACATCCCTCGGCTATTATTCTTATGGGATGAATTTTCAACGGAAATGCTTTCTCTATTCTTTTAATTAAATTATCTTCTTGATAGGCATTTGTGAGAAATCCAATTCCTCCTCTATTCATGCCATATATTGGAATTCCAAGCTCTGTCGTTTCATGAAAGGCTCTTAGAACAGTTCCGTCTCCCGACAAAACAACAACGCAGTCCGCATTTTTCAGCTCAGATTGACCGTAGGCTTTTACCAGACATTCAAAAGCACTCTGGGACCTAGCATTAAGTGAGCAAATAAAATGTATATTCATCGCAACAATAACCCGCTCAACATGTCATTAACCTTCAGCTAATTTTAACATCTACCATCTCTAATGCGCGACTTTTACTAAAGTCATTCATATAAGAGAATAAAAGCGTATCATAATTTTTAAGACTTATCTATTGAGAAAACAACCATTTTTCATCATCAGCGGAGATTTTTTTCAACATCTCTCAGTTATTTATACATATACCCATTCAAACTGAAGAGTTGAATTTTACGAAGGGCTGGAAACTTGTCATTAATGCGAGATCTCGTCAAAAAATGCATTTATGCAACTTCGAAATCCGCTATCGGACCTGTTTTTATTCTCGTTTAAAACTCTAATCACTACTAAAAATTGTTGGAATTTTAGCATATTTTTAGCATTTTAAAAACTACGGAGGTGGTAAGCGTTTATTGTTTGTTCATCAGTTTTTGCGTATCATTAGATCCAATTGTTTTTGTGGTGGTTATGGAAAAAGCAGAAAAGAAGAGTTATTTGCCGCTGATAATGTGGCTGGTGTTGTTGGTGTTCTTTGTATATCAATTTAGTGCAAGGTCGTTTTCACCGGTATTGACGGAAGAATACATGAAATTCTTCAATCTTGACGCCAAAGGAGTTGGCACTCTAATTGGATGCTATTACATTGCATATACATTCATTCAGATACCGGTTGGAATGATTATCGATAAATTCAACATAAGGATTGTCGCTACCATAGCCATATTGCTATGTGCATTCGGAGTAGCACTATTTGTTGCAACTTCCAACTGTGGATTCGCCGGTGCCGGACAAATGCTTTTGGGGATAGGGTCTGCCTTTTCACTCATATCGCTGCTGAAGGTTGTCTACATATGGTTTCCTCCAAAAGAAAGAGCCGTATTGATATCGTATACTCTATCAATAGGATGCTGTGGCCCAGTTGTCTTTGGTCCAATTGTAGCAATTGTGGTGGAAAAATTCGACTGGAGAACTGTCATGCTGGTATTCTCAGCTATGGGGTTTCTAGTCGCAGCGCTAATTTGGTCTGTGGTAAGAGAGAAAAAACATGAGAAGAGCACTCCTAAAAAAGAGAATATTCCCGTTATGAAAGCTCTAAAAATAATAATAACTTCCCCACAGATGTGGATTTTATCTTTTTTAGTTATGATGCAATACGCTCCCCTGAGTTCGCTGGCGGATTTATGGGGAGTATCTTTCATAAAAAAAGCATATGATTTGGATCCGGCAAAGGCGTCTTTTGTGAGTAATATGCTTTATCTGGGAGTCGTGTTTGGCAATCCTTTTTTTGCGCATCTTGCCGTAAGAATTGATAGCTACAAGAAAACCATGATGATTGGAACCATTACAGGCGCAATATTTTTCTCCATAATACAGTTTTTCTACGTTCCTATTTCCGTAATGTTTGTACTTTTATTCATGGTTGGGTTTTCGAGCGGTGCTACGCTTCAGTATGCTTTGGCACCAATGTCATTTCCCGAGTCATTGTCAGCTACTGTATCAAGCTTTGTTAATATGCTCAGCATGCTCAGCGGAGTTATTCTCATGCCACTTATAGGAAGTCTTGTAGATTGGTCCTGGAACGGAACCATGGTGGACGGCGCTAAAATATATAGTGTGTCGGACTATAAATGTGGACTTTTCGCTTTATTTGCATTTCTTGTAATTGGTGTTGTGTTATCGTGCTTTGTGAAAGATAGATCCCCGTCAGAAGCTGGATCTTCGGGGGCTTGAGAGGCTTTGTCTTTGTTGGCTTCATGTCTCTCTGAACAATAAGCTCGACAAGAGCTTACGCCTTTACAAGATCCTTATAGACAAACTCAGTCGACTTGACTGATTGTTAGAAAAATTCATAGATTCAGAATGAGTGGTTGCACCACGAGCGCTTATCGGATAGCACGTGTGATGCAATCGCCTTAGGGATCTTTCTGAAGATTTTTGCTGAAATTAAAATTTTAGGCATAGGTTCTTCTATAAGTCAGCATTGCAATTACATCTCGCATGCCTCTCGGAATGTAGCAAAGCAGCAAATGCCAGTGAGCCACACACTTGTAAAAGTAGCGTTTTTTTAGGATAATGGCGATGTTTTTTACTGAGGTAAATGAAATGAGCGTATATAGAACTCACAACTGTGGTGAATTAAGAGCTGATTCCGTTGGAAAAAGAGTAACTCTGTCCGGCTGGGTGCATAAGAAAAGAGATCACGGAAATTTGTTATTCATCGATCTGCGAGATCATTATGGCATAACCCAGTGTGTTGTCGATTCCGGTTGTGATGTGTTTTCTGAAGTTGAGAAAATCAAGCACGAGTGCATCGTGACAGTGACAGGAACTGTTCTGAAAAGGGACGAAAGCACCATTAACAGCGATAACCCAACCGGCCAGATAGAAGTGGGAATAGAGGAATTCACGGTCCTATCGTTTGTGGAAAACTTACCGATGTCCATAAGCAGTGTTTCGGATACATCCGAGGAAAATCGCCTAAAATACCGATTTCTAGACCTCAGAAAAGAAAAAATTCATAAAAACATAATTCTTCGTAGCAATATCATCGCTAGCATAAGGGAAAAAATGATCAGATCAGGATTTATAGAAATAAGTACGCCGATTTTAACCGCTAGCTCTCCAGAAGGTGCGCGGGATTTTCTTGTTCCAAGCAGATTGCATCCTGGACAGTTTTATGCGCTACCGCAAGCTCCACAGCAGTTCAAACAGCTGCTAATGGTGGCTGGTTTTGACAGATATTTCCAAATTGCTCCGTGTTTTCGCGATGAAGACAGTCGGGCCGATAGATCTCCCGGCGAATTTTATCAGCTGGATTTCGAGATGTCTTTTGTAACTCAGGAAGATGTATTTGCTGCCATAGAGCCAGTCATGTACGAGATATTTAAGGAATATTCCAACAAAAAAGTTTCAGATTATCCATTTAAAAGAATTCCATACGAAGATGCTATGCTGCACTACGGTTGTGACAAGCCAGATCTGAGAAATCCGCTGTTGATAGAAGATGTAACTGATATATTTGCGGATTCATCTTTTTCGGCCTTTGTGGAATCCATTCGCAAAGGATCCGTTGTGCGTGCCATAGCTGTTGCGGGAATCGAAAAACATCCGCGCAGCTTTTTCGATAAGCTAAACGACTGGGCCAAGGACAACGAAATGCCAGGGCTCGGCTATGTCCTCTTCAATGACGAAGGAAGCAAAGGACCAATCGCGAAATTTCTTACGGCGGAGCAGCTGAGCAATTTGAAACAGCGAGTGAATTTAGGCAGCAAGGGTGCTGTGTTTTTCGTCTGCGATCAGCAGAATAAAGCGGAGAAAATATCCGGTCAACTGCGACGGAAATTGGGAACTGATCTGGGATTATGTTCGGACGGATTTGAATTTTGTTGGGTTGTTGATTTTCCAATGTATGAATTGAACGAAGACACCGGGACCATCGATTTTTCCCATAATCCTTTTTCAATGCCGCAGGGGGGAATGGACGCGCTGCAAAATATGGATCCGCTAAAAATCAAGGCATATCAGTATGATGTGGTATGTAACGGCATAGAATTATCCAGTGGAGCCATCAGAAATCACCAGCCGGATCTCATGCTGAAGGCATTTGAAATCGCCGGCTATGATCAGGAAATAACCAAAGAAAAATTCAAGGGAATGTTCAATGCGTTTCAATATGGAGCTCCACCGCATGGCGGATGTGCTCCTGGTATCGATCGCATGATAATGTTGATTGCGGATGAACCGAACATCCGCGAGGTAATCGCGTTCCCTCTGAATCAGCAGGCGCAGGATCTGATGATGAACGCCCCATCGAATGTTTCGGAAAAACAATTGAAAGAATTGCACATCAAGTTGGATCTGCCAAAAAAAATGGTATCTAATTGATTGGAGTAATAATGAAGAAGTATCTGATACTTATCGCGGTTGCAGTTGCTTTTAGCGCAGGAGTGCTGAGTTGTGTGCAAGCACGTACCATAAAAATAACCAGTAGATCAAAAGGGGTGGAACTTGAGCTGCTGCGCAAAGCCGTCGATGAGTGGATGGCGATACATAAGGGCAAGCACAAAGTTGAGATAATTACCCTTCCACACGAAAGTAACAACTGCTTTGCGCAGTATCAAGGGTGGTTTGGAGCCGAAAGTTGTGACGTAGACGTTTTGCAGATGGATGTAGCCTGGGTTGGAGTGTTTTCCGATTATCTTGCATCGCTAGATGAATATTGCACTAATCTAGATATGAACGACTATTTCGACATAATCAAAGAGAATATGTACAGTAATGATGGTCATTTGATTGCGCTTCCACTTTATACAGATTGCGGCTTGCTTTATTATCGGAAGGATCTGCTGGAAAAATATAACAGAAGTGTGCCAAAAACGCTGGAAGAACTTTACGATACTGCCTTGTACATACAGACCGAAGAACGAAAAGACGAATCCAAGAAAAATAAATTCTATGGTTTTATATTCCAGGCGAAAGCGTTTGAAATTCTAACCTGCAATTTCCTGGAAATAATAGATGCCTGCGGTGGTGCAATCGTAAAAAACGGAGTAGCTGAAATTAATTCTGACAAAGGAATATATGCAATCGAGTTCCTTATAAAGTGTATGAAAAATATCACCAATCGCGGCGTGCTAACCTATTCTGAAGAAGACGCTCGTGGCATTTTTCAATTGGGAAACGCTGTCTTCATAAGAAATTGGCCTTATGCATATACACTCATGAATGGTCCTTCAACAGCAGTCGCCGGAAAAATCGGAATTATGCCAATTCCGCCAAGTGCAAGCGGTGGTAAAGAATCGGGCGCACTTGGGGGGTGGTTCATGACGGTATCCAAGTTCTCCAAAAACAAAGCATTGGCAGCGGACTTGGTCATATATGTCACCAGCAAAGCCCAGCAGAAACTTCGAGTGGCGTCTTCCTATCTTCCTGCGTTCAAGAGTCTCTACAGCGACAAAGAAGTGTTGGAAATCAATCCATTTATAGCCAATATGCGGGAGTCTCTATTGAATGCGGTTGCGCGGCCTTCCAAATCATTTGGGAAAAATTACTCGAAAGCTACTTCTGAGATATTCAATACCATCAATACGATACTGACCGATAGCCTTGATGAAAGTCCAGAAGATTTCAAACCGCAGCGTTTAATGAAGCGACTGAACGATAAGCTAAATACTCTCATCAAAAAGCAAAATGAGAAAAAGACTGATGCCGCAAATGACAATGGCAAAGTTGGCTTTTTTAAGCGTATAATGAACTGCATATCCTGATTATTTTGGGTGATTATTGATGAGAATTCGAAAAGTGGAGACTTCAAAAGCCAAAGAAAAAAAAACAGATTTCTCCAATTGGTTGTTTCTCGCTCCATGTTTGCTCGTGCTGATCTTGTGTGCCGGATGGCCGCTGCTCAGAAGCATATTTTTTAGTTTTACCAACGCTAGTCTCGATAATTTAAACCAGACGGACTTCATTGGCTTGGAGAATTTCGTATCTTTGGCTCGTGACAGGGATTGGTGGAAGGCTGTTCTCAATACTTTTCTAATAACCTGCATTTCGGTTCCGCTGGAGACGATTTTTGGCATGGTAGTTGCTCTGATACTTCACACTAATTTCAAGGGAAGAGGAATAATGAGGGCTGTTGTGCTAGTTCCATGGACAATTCCCACCATTGTTTCCGCTCGCATTTGGGGATGGATGCTGAACGATTCCTACGGAATTATAAACGAGCTTCTCATGAAAGCTTCCATAATTGATGCACCGGTAGCGTGGATGGCCTCTAATTTCCTGAGTATCATGTCCATGATCGTTGTGGAAGTCTGGAAGACGACTCCATATATGGCGCTGCTGCTACTGGCGGGACTGCAATCGATGCCGCAGGATTGCTTCGAGGCAGCAGAAGTGGACGGCGTTCCCTTCAGAAAGACGTTCGTCAGCATCATACTACCGATGATGAAGCCAACAATAATTGTGGCCGTTATATTCAGAGCGTTAGATGCCGTGAGAATCTTCGATTTGGTTTATATATTGAGTAGCGGAAACAACGCAAACGCCACCATGTCTGTGTTTGCTCGACGACATCTTGTTGAGTATCAGGACATAGGATTTGGATCGGCGGCGGCTACGGCTCTGCTGTTTTTTATAGCTTTTCTAACTGTATTATATATTTCTTTCAACAAGAAAAAACTCAATAGTTTGGATTGATGCCGATGATTAAATTAGAAAATAGATGGAAATACAAAAGATGGATAAAAAGCGCTGTGTTTTTTGCCATGTGCCTCATAATCGCTGCTTGCTGTTTGTTTCCGTTTTACTGGGCGGTGGTCTCGTCTCTGAGAGACAGCGCGAGTTTATTCTCCACGGAATTTTTCCCATCGAAAATTACATTTGAAAACTACAAGTACGTATTCAATGACTCTGGTTTTGGCTACTCTTTCTGGAACTCCACAGTAGTTGCCACTCTCACGTCTCTATTGACGCTATTCATCTGCCTTTTGGCCGCCTATCCACTGGCGCGCCATAGGTTTCCTGGCAGAAAAAGAGTGCTGATGATTGCTCTCAGTGTAACAACGCTTCCACATGTGGCAGTTCTGTCTGGAATGTATGAGCTCATAAGAGTACTAAATATCTACAACGAAAAATCAGCTCTAATTATGGCCGACATGATTATTACGGTTCCGTTTACACTCTGGATAATGACAAATTTCATCAATAGCATTCCCAAAGAAATTGAAGAGGCTGCCATCATGGACGGCGCCAATAAATACACCATCCTAACCAAGGTTTTTCTGCCAATACTGGGCCCTGCAATTGTAACAACAGGACTATTGGCGTTTATTGCAGCATGGAACGAATTTCTGTTTGCGCTTACGTTCACAATTAACGATCAGGCAAGGACGGTTCCGGTTTCTTTAGCGCTGTTCAGCGGAGCCAGTCAACACGAACTTCCATGGGGATTAATCATGGCCGCCAGTGTCCTGGTGACTTTGCCGCTGGTGATGCTAGTGGTAATCTTCCAGAGGCGAATCATATCTGGCCTAACAGCAGGATCCATTAAGGGATAGTTGGGCAATAAAAACTCTTTACCGTTCCAAAAAAAGCTTCTGATCCGATACTTTAAAAGTATCCCATGAAAAAGCGAAAGGCCCCTGCGCTGTCAGTCGTAATCGTCAAGCTGATGGGCCTTTTGGATGTCTTCCTCGTGGTTAATTTTCGATGGTTTCTTGTATTATGACACTTCTAATAAGCTCCCTTTCGGTTTTACCTTTCCAATCTCGGTTGGTAGTGGTAGCGCCCGCATCCAAGAGCAGATTAGCGGTTCCGATGTCCAGGTTTCTGAGTGCAGCACAGAGCGGGGTTGTTTGACCGATTTTACTAGGGGTATTCAAATTCAGTCCCTTATATCTCAGGAGGGCTCTGGCCAAGTCCGGTCTGCGCAGAGATGCGCTCCACCAGAGCGGGCTTCTATTTTGGTCGTCCACGCAATTCGGATCAGCCCCTTCCGCTAGCAATTTTTCCACTTCTTCGACGCGGCACTCTTTTTTCGCTATTACAGTTTTGAGCTGTTCAGTGGCCATTGCACTGATTTTGCCCGGAGAAATCCGCGGCGCTGGATTCAGCGTGAATTGTCCCCGAGTTTCAGGTTGGTAAGCGAAAGTGCAAAGTCGATCGTATTCTTCCACAGAGCATGATCCTTCAATCATTGCATCGGCTTCCAAAACAAAAAAACAAGCGCTAGTAAGTAAAATTTTCAAAATGTTCATTTGGACCTCATATAATAATAAACACACTACCAATATATCACATTATTTTGAAAAGTGCAAATGTTTTTTGTCGATTTTTTGCAATATTTGTAAGGCAACTAGCATTTTATATACTCTTTTTTTTATAAACAATACGTTGGAAGATTTTTTATCGCGCATGGAGATAATGAGAAGAATCATATCTGGCCTAACGGCAGGATCAATTAAGGGGTGAATGTTTGCAACACTGGCGCTGATGACTTCGCCTGCTTCTGCATGGTGTGCGGTCACAGCTGACAATCTGGAATCTTCTTCAGCAAAAAGAATTGGAGTCACATGAAGCAAAAAATCCGCTCCTCCACTCAAACTTTCGCCTCATTGTTTGATGCTATGCAATATGCCCTTTCATAACGAATCATGTATAACAGTATTCGGACTTATGTTATATTTCGACGCCAATTTCGCTATACTCGTCATGCTCTGTTATATCTCTAAACGAACTGCCTCCGTCGTGCGGGCGTTCCTGTGTAAAATTTGTCCCATAATACCTCCTTAAATCCTTCGTATCCAACCTCTGCAATTATACTGAACTTGACTCACGGCCTATATCTATTGATTTTTGAGTGTTTTTCTAGCCTTTTTGTAGTATTATACCAGCTCAATTTTTTCCAATCGCTATATTATGAAATGTGCCATGACGCAGATATCCGCGCCACGTATCCGCCGGTTTCAAGTTTGATTTTGCTTTTGCAGTCGTATCGAGTTTCTCCATCAGGATCTTGTATATAACATTGACTTCTTAGGGATCCTGAGATATCTGTACGCAATCGGCATCCAAATTCAACTTTTAAGGATACCGTCTCACATACCATTTTTTCCACACCGATCGTGAGCTCAGGAACAAACTTCGAGATTTTTGTATTATCATCACAAATCGTAGGATCTTCAGGGTACTTGCTCCTGCTGGCAATTTCTGCATTTACTTTAGCAGCTCCCAATTTTAGGTAGACCATTGCTGTCATATTTTTTAGATAGTATCCTCCTCTGACAGCGAAAGAGTAAGAGATTCCGCTTTTATTTATCGTATCGAAAAAGCCATCTTCATCGTACGCATCCGGTTTATTAAGTCGAGCATACTCCTGTTCCCAGTTTTTGAAACATTTTTGTTTTTTGCTGGATTTTCCAAGATCTATAACTAATTCTCCACCAAAATAAAAATTACTAGTATCGCTTAAGAATTTACCGTACCCAACTGCAACCGAAAGCATTGGCAGTGTTTGGGAAAAATCAGCTATTTTTGCTTTTTTATTCGCTGACAATTTAATTGTTGCCTGTTTGTTGTTCATATAAAAGTTTTTTAGATGCCAGCCATCATTTTTTTTGTTATTTTTAAAGAACTCTTCATAGCTGCTTTCTAAATCACCCTCCTCTTTTGCCGTTTCTTCAGGATTGGCTGCTTCCGCTGACTCTGTTGACTCCGTTTCTTCTTTTGTCGTTTCCTCAGGTTTTGTCGTTTCCTGCGGTTCTGTTTTTTCTTCTGTCGTTTCATCAGGATCAGCCGCTTCCTGCGATTCCGTATCATCTTTCTCTTTTATCGTTTCAAGATTGACCGCTTCTTGCGACTCCGTTGTGACATTAGTTTCTGACATGTCCGCTCCAAGACCTAGCGATATATATAATCCTTCCAAGAGCTTTTGTGGATTGGGTTTACTTGGCTTAGTTTTTTTGCTGGATTTCTTTTTATCCTCTCCCTTCTTGCCATCCTTAGATTGTTCGTCTTTATTATTTTTAGATTGCTCGTCTTTGTTATCTTTAGACTGCTCGCTTTTGTTATCTTTAGATTGTTCGCTTTTGTTATCTTTAGATTGTTCGCTTTTGTTGTCCTTAGATTGTTCGTCTTTGTTATCCTTAAATAGCTCGTCTTTATTCTCTTTAGATTGCTCGTCTTTATAATTACGTACTGGATATCTCTCATTATTCCGCGATTTGCCGTTTGATTTTTTCTTTGGTATGATTATTGTTTTAAACGCCAGTGCGATTACGCAATCGCAATTACATAAAACAAAAGACGATATGCATAAGCTGGATATAATTATTTTCATTTGATTACCACATTAACATTAGTAGCCAAAAACACATGATGTATTATGTAATAAATAAAAGGAATCAGCAAACATAAAATAATTTTTATTTAATTTTGTATACTTGCAGCATTGCCACGTTAATGTTCGCCTACAATGCAATCAGTAGCGAAGCAGAAAACGCCAGTAACACAATTACAGGGCTTTTATTATATCTTCCGTTGTTTTTTTTGCGTCGCCCAGCAACATCATTGTGTTTTGGGCATAGAACAATTCGTTGTCGACTCCGGCATACCCGGCTCCCATGGATCGTTTTAGGAACAGAACGGTCTTTGCTTTTCCGACTTCGAGAATTGGCATACCGTAGATAGAACTGGAGCAGTCGTGCTTTGCTGCTGGATTCGTGACATCGTTTGCGCCGACGACATAGGCGACGTCACAGGATGCAAAATCCCTGTTTATTTCGTCTAGCTCGCATACATCTTCGTAGGGGACGCTTGCTTCTGCCAGCAGGACGTTCATGTGTCCAGGCATACGTCCCGCCACCGGATGAATAGCGTATCGAACTTTCACGCCTTCTTTTTGCATAATATCTCCCATCTCCTTCAGGGCATGCTGCGCTTGAGACGTAGCCATTCCGTACCCTGGAACAATAATAACTGAACTGGCGTTTTTTAATATGAAAGCTGCATCTTCTGCTGATCCGTTTTTGTAGGCTCTGGATACTTCAGACTGATTATCGCTTTTATTGCTGGAATTTGATTGTCCACCGCCGGAAATAACATCCAGAAGTGATCTATTCATGCCTTTGCACATGATATAGCTTAGTATGGCTCCACTGGATCCGACAATTGCTCCGGTAATTATGAGAAGATCGTTGTGTAGGGTAAATCCAATACCTGATGTGGCCCATCCGGAATAGGAGTTTAGCATTGATACAATCACCGGCATATCAGCTCCGCCAATGGGAGCTATCAATGTCGCGCCAAAAATAAAGGCCAAAAGCGTCAATATAATAAATGCAGATGTGCATTCTGTGGTTACGAAATATGTCAGTAGGCAGATTATGGATGACAATAGAAATGCATTGATAAATACAGGAACATTGTTTCCTTTGTATAGGCCATCCAGTTTTAGAAACGCAATGATTGATCCGGAAAAAGTCACGGCTCCTATGGCTGATCCCAGTCCCATTTCAACCAGGCTGGATTGGAATACGCCGCCAAGTCCGACTATCTCAAATAATTCCGGAGCAAAACAGGTTGAAAAAGCAACAAATACCGCAGCAAGTCCCACAAGACTGTGGAAGCCAGCCACCATCTGGGGGAGATCTGTCATGGAGACTCTTGTCGCTATGCAGGCTCCTATTCCACCACCAATGGCAATTGCGATAAGCGTATTAAGCGTATGGAACGCACCGGAAATTCCTACCGAGATGTAAGTCGCCACACATGCCAGCACAATTCCAGCGATTCCACAATAGTTCCCGTGGGATGCTGATTGTGGAGAGGATAATCCCTTTAAAGCAAATATAAAACACACTGCAGCAATTAGATAAAGAACGTCAACAACCATGAAATTACCTATTTTTTACGAAACATATCAAGCATGCGATGGGTCACGATAAATCCACCGAAGATATTTATTGATGCCAGCAATATGGCCAGAAATCCGAAGATCCTGGAAAGCCCATGTGTGTTTTGGGAGGCGGCAAGTAGCGCTCCAACTATAATGACGCTAGAAATCGCATTTGTGACGGACATTAGCGGAGCATGCAGTGCTGGAGTTACTCTCCAGACGACGTAGTACCCAACAAAACAAGCCAGCACAAATACAGTTATTCCATGAATTCCAGACGACGCACATTCTGGAAAATCCATTGGAGCCATATGCATAAACATAAGGTCATTGAAATGATTAAAAAAAGCACGTAAACAATAATCCATAAAACTCTCCAGAATCAAGATAAAAGACTGCTGCATAATGCGCTATTTTTTGCAAGACACTCGTGTCGTTGCGCAGGACCGCAGTGTACTCCTTGTACATGAGGATTCCTTGGAAAGGAGTATGCGTGTGCTGCAAGCACCGAAGCCAATTGCGAAAAAGAGCGTATTACGCAGCAGTCTCGATAAAACACATCTCTACATCGTAGGTTCATGGCAGTATATCAAAAAAACACTAAGAACCAACGCAAAAAATAACCTGAATTGTTTTTCGCTTTGAAATGCGGAATTGCAAAATGCTCCATCAATAACTCGCACAAGTTGATTTTGCACAAGTCCTAGCAATAAAAGTCCACTATAATCATGCGCCAATTCTTTTATGCTCAGCTGATTATACGGATTACGAATGTATCCGCCGATCTGTACAATTGTTCTCTTTTTTTATACAAATAATTTGCAAAAATTGTCCGTTTCATATATACTATATGTAGCGGTGCAACTTACTTAATGTCATTTAAAGATGGAGAAAGATATGAGAAAAATTTTACTAACAGGTCTAATAGTGCTTTTATCGCTTGATAATAGCTATACAACGTATGACTCAACGTCCACCTATTTTGAGCCTGCAAACTACTCACGAAAGACGTCTAGACACAAACAGAGAGTTGCGCGCGGGCGATCCGAATCGCCATCGACAAAAAGGAAGGGATCTAGATCGAACTCAGAAAAACGAGACTCTAAAAGAGGGTCTAGGTCAAGTTCGCGCTCGAGGTCGGCTAATCGATCGTCAATGTCGCGGTCTACGAGCCGGTCGCCGAATCGCTCTGCGTCACAGAGGTCGTTAAACCCTAACCCCGCTTCAAGTTAACCTGTCTATTTTGATTTTTTTGAAAATATCTTTCGTTTTTTTGGTTATTTCGGCCTTGTGCCAAGTTCCACGTATTCGAATTTGATGAATGGCTTTAGCAATCTCGATTATGTCTCTTGGCGAATATTTATGCAATAATTTAGCGTCTCGCAGGCGATCGAAGAGTTTATAGTATGCAATCATAGCGAGAAAGTTAACGAAGAGCCATCCTTCGAGAACGAATCTGTTTTGCATATAAGTTTTATCAGCTTCCAGGAAATTTTTATAGGCATCAAACATGACTTCTATCTCATTTCTCTGTTTATAAATGCCATACAACTGCTCTGCAGTTTGGGACAATTTAGAGCTATGAGCGATCGTTAAAGTCCCAAATTTATGCAGCTTCTGGGTGTAATCTTCTCTTGTATATCCTTCCTGTTCTTCCTTCATTCTTTGCAAATAATCCTGCTCCTCATCGACACGCAATCGTTCGTCGAGAAACGTAATATATTTTTTCTTTGCATTTTCGTATTGGTAATACCAAATAATCCGCTTTTGATATATGAAAAATTCGTTGGTTTTTTTGAAATCCGCCTGCAACAATGGGTTGTAATTTACTGCGGAATTGCTTCTCCTTAAGGGAACGATATACTGCACACCTCCATCCTCTAGGGCTTTCATATTTTTTTCACTATAGAAAGCTTTATCTGCGACAAGAATGACGTTTGTTAATCCTATCTCTTTGAAACATAATGATACCGATGAGATGTCTGGAATATTTCCGTTCAGAAGACGATAATAAATTGGCTGCTTGAGATCCTAGTACACAGTCAAGCGTATGATTCTGGATGAGGAGATGCTATACTTTTGTTTTAGGACAAGAGGATAGCAGACATGAGGAAATTATACCGAGTAACATTAACTACAGAAGAGATAGGATTGCTAGAAAGTATCTTGAGCAAAGGCAAGCATGGTGCGCAGAAAAGGAATCGTGCGCAGGCGTTGCTTCATGCCCACAACGGTTGGA
>BNWK01000010.1 GCA_025998775.1 Alphaproteobacteria bacterium
AGCGAACCTCGTATTTGTAGTAATTGCCCTTGATGCATTTTATCGCCGTGCGCGGCTCCTTAAATGGCTCAATCCACTTCGGTAAACTCATATTTTTGACACTCCATATGCATGCTAATTAACCTGCGTATAATATAACATAATCTAATGATAAGCGTAAGAATTATTATGATTTTTTTTATTTTTTTCCAAAAACTGGGTAACTTCGAGCGGGGTTAGGGTTTAAAACCAACTATTATAATATAATATTTTGTCGTAGATGTCAAGAGTTTTTCGTGTTTTTTTTCTAGCAAATTGCATATGGATTTTGGTTAATTTGGTAGTGGTTCTGTTCCGACATTTAGAAGTTCGAGGTACTTGGCATAAACAAAAACTTTGTGCCAAATCTTTGCCAGTGATTTCTTTGACGATCTCCATGATACTATACACATTCAAGATGAAAAGTCGGATTTTCTTTTTCTGGATTCCTACGAGCCTTCGGCTCTCTGAATGACGAGATTTTCAGTGTTTTCCGTCATCCAGAGGAGCGTAGCGACGTAGGGATCCAGAAAAAAGAAAATCCATAATCTCAATTCAAACGAGTATAGATTACGCTCTCACACAACATAAAACGGCTTCTCGCACACGTTTCAGAATGGCCGTAAATGGATCAAATGTCACATTGGCAATCACTTTTTTTCGAATAGCCTTCTAACTTCTGCTTCCACAACGACTTTTACAATGCTCTGCAGATTCTCATTCAGCCATTTTTGGATAATTGGAGTCATCGTTTCTTTTGCCATAGCCATAAGGACGTCGTTTTTTTCTGTCTCGCGCGTCTGCTCTGTTTTTTTGGGAATTTCACAACCGATAGAGCAGCTGATTCTACCCGACACATCATCGGAAAACTTCTTCTTAATTTCCGGAGATGGATCTTTATAATGTGTCGAATCGGTATTTTCCTGTATGAGCTTCAGGAAAGAACTCATGTCTGGGTTTTTATTCTCAGCGCCAATGCCTTTCTTCACCTTCATAATGCTGCCGTCACTTGATACCATATCTGTCAGTTCTAGAATCGGAGGTTCTTCATCAATTACCATTTTTTTTATCGACGACAGCACATCATCCAACGACATTTCTGAATTCCTTTCGTCCATGATCACACCTACTGTTTGGGCGCCTTTGTATTGGATTTGGATTTTTTATTGATTGCAGGTTTACTTTTTGTGGTTTTTCCACTAGTTGCAGATTTTGCTGGTCTTATGCTATCCAGTACCGATCGCACATTAAGATTTCCCGTAAGAGACAAAAGCTTTATACCACTAACTATTTTCTGTTTCTTGGATTCCGCAAGACCTATTCTGGACTTAAGTAAGGTATTTTCCTTCTCCCATATGTCGGTGTTGGACTTTACTCCAAGATTGGCTTCTTCAATATTGCTTTCATTACTCAATTCTGCGCTTTGCACAGCTGATCTGGTGGATCGTATAGAAGCATTTGCTGCAACGTAATCATTCCAGTTTACGACACATCCTTCTTTAGCCTCACGAACAGCATCTTCCGCTTCGAAACTGGCTTTTTGGGCTTTCTTTCCAGCAATTGCTATTGCCGAATAGGAGTTGTTTCCATGATCGTTAGAAAATATAGGAACACGTATCTGCAAACTTGCTTCATAATGGTTATGTGAACGGTTCACTGTATTTTCTGTTGTCGTATTGGTCAAACGGCGAGTAGCTTTTAGATCCAATTCAACATTTGGACAGAGTTCCCCCTTGGCGACATCAAGTTCTTTTTCGGCTGCTCGCGCTTTTAGTCGGCTGTACAGAATTTTACTATTGGATTTCAATGTCTCAGAAACTAAAATATCAAGTGTCTTTGGAAGATCTAGCTTTATTTCCGGAAGCGCGATATGTTTTTTAACTTTTAGTCCGGTTATCTTTTCAAACTCAGATTCTGCAGAAAAAAGCTCCGACTCAGCTTTAATTCTATCGTATATGGCCATTTGATGTTTTGCGCTGGCATCAGCAACTTCTGCTGGAGTAACTGTTCCTACTTCTAGATTGGAGTTCTGGGAAGAGAGCAATTTCTGCATATTCTCCTCCATTTTTGTAGATGCAGACACTTTCGTTCTTAAAAACCACACATCTGCATACTTTTCGAACACGTCGACTATTAGCTTCTGTTCCTTGCTTCTAAGGAGATGAACTGCCGCATTTGATTCATGCTGAGCTCCATCTACTTTGTTTAACGTCGAAAATCCGTGGAATATATTCTGCTTAACCTCTACGCCAAAATCAGTACCGGTGTTCTTACGAGTCTCCTGGAGGTCTCGTCCTTCGTTGCCCGTTCTTGATAAATTCATAACGGCATTTATGCTCGGAAGAAATGCCAGCTTGGCCTGCTGAAATTCTTCGTCAGTTATGTCCTTATCGATTTTGCTGTTAATCCACTCGATATTGCCGTTGTAGGCCGCTATAATCGCATCTTCCAGCGTTATGGTATCCGCCTTATTTGCTTCTTCATCTTTCGAATGCACTAGATCAACGCACGCAACTAACCCAAGAGCGGACATAAACAAACAACGATTTCTCATATAACAACCTCAACTAATTAGCAAAACAACCAACTAACAACTAAACATTACAGTCCAACGCTGTTTTTAAGCGACGAACACTTTCATCTTTTCCGAAAACCCACAACATCTCGAATATGCTAGGGGTAATTTTTCTCCCGGTCAATAGGTTACGCAGCGGCTGAGCTATTTTCCCGAACGATATCGCGATCTCGGACGCCAAACTACGCAGTGACGCTTCTAGCGACGCTTCCGTCCATTCTTCTGACGCTTCAAGCTTTTGCAGGACTTTTGCGAGAATTTCTCGAGATGATTCATCGATTTCGGGAGCAGAAAAATTATCCGTATATATGGTAGAAATGTCACGCAATTCCAAGAGGGTCCTGGACCTTTGCTTTAGACCATTCATTCCCTTCAGGATACGATTGCGCTTTTCCTCTGATATCTCACCAATTATTTCCAGCAGACAACGCAGCAATCTCTCATTGTTGGCCTCTCTAATATAATGACCATTGAGATTCTCTAGCTTTGTGAAATCCAAGCGTGATGCTGATTTCCCTAGATTATCCGTGGAAAACCATTCGATTGCCTGCCGAATCGTAATTATCTCGTCGTCTCCATGGGACCAGCCGAGTCTCATGAGGCAATTACAGATGGCTTCCGGAAGAAAGCCCATATCCTTGTAGCTTTCGACGCCTAGAGCACCATGGCGCTTCGATAGTTTTGCACCATCAGGGCCATGTATCAATGGAATATGACCATATTCCGGTATGTCCCATCCAAAAGCTCGATATATCTGTATTTGACGGAAGGTATTAGTCAGGTGATCGTCTCCGCGAATTACATGAGTAATGCCCATTTCGTGATCATCCACCACAACAGACAGCATGAACGTCGGAGTGCCGTCACTTCTCACCAGAACCATATCGTCCAGTTGGGAGTTGTCGACGGTGACCGATCCTTGAACTATGTCGTTCAGCGTAGTTTTTCCCTCCAGCGGAGCCTTCAGGCGAATGACAGGAGCAATCCCTTCGGGAGCGTCTTTCGAATCCAGATCCCTCCACATTCCGTTATATTTTGGAGATAGACCGCGAGCTTTTGCATCTTCTCGCATGGCTTCTAGTTCTTCCGGAGTGCAGTAGCAGTAGTAGGCATTTCCGGATTCGATTAATTGCTTGGCTAATTCTACATGTCTTGATGCTCGAGAAAACTGGAAAACCGGTTCTTCGTCCCAACTTATGCCCAGCCACTCCAATCCTTTGAAAATGGCCTCGACTGCTTCTGGAGTGGATCTCGCCCGATCGGTATCTTCTATGCGCAGCAGAAATTTTCCGCCGTGATGTCTCGCCAATAACCAGTTGAAAAGCGCCGTCCGCGCTCCGCCAATGTGTAGGAAGCCAGTTGGAGATGGAGCAAATCGCGTTACCATACTCATTCTTAGTTTACCCATAATAAATCAATAGCCAGTATTATATATTTTAAGTTCCGGAGAGTAAATGAGCATAATGTACGAAAAATTCCTTAGTTTTGTGGAGAATTTCTATGAAAGCGAGAAACATCGCCTATTGAATTTTTTTCCCGTCGGTATTGGCGTAGGAATCTGCTGGTACTTTCTGCTGGATAAAGAGCCGGATTTCCGCCTGAATATAACGGTTTTCTCGATCATTTTTATTGCATTTATATTATGTCTGTTTTTGCGAAAATACAGAAACGTTCTACTGATTCCGCTTACAATTGCTGCTGGATTCCTTCTGTCCCAAATGCGAACGAACTACGTGGACACATTTATGCTTTCAGAACCGCCAGAAAGGCCGATTTCATTTGTGGCTACCATCGAATCCTGCGAAAAAACCGAAAACGGACTGAAGTTCATAGTGAGCGACGCCAAAAGAAAGTATGACGACGAAGCGAACGAACTATGTCGAAAATTCAATAAGTTAAATCTCACATGGCGGGGAAAAAAGGCCAAGGAAACGCAAAACGATTATGATCCTGGCAGCAGAGTTCTATTCCGGGTAATATTATCGCCCACCTATCCACAATCGTTTCCGGGAGCATACGATTTTCGAAAGCAGCAGTATTTCAAAGGGATAAGCGCGCGGGGATTCATAATAAAACCGCCGAAAACTCTTGAGAAGTCGAAGCCGTCTTCCTTCGGATTATATATGGAACAGCTGAGACATCAGATTAATAAAAAAATCGAGGAACATCTGGGAAAGGACACTGCCGCTGTAGCAGAGGCGCTCACAACCGGGAATACGGCCGGCATTTCCAAGGAAATACGATCGCATTTCGCCAATTCCGGAATTGCGCACATATTGGCCATCTCCGGATTACACGTTGGAATTATCGGATTTTTCGTCTTCTGGCTATTCCGGATAATCCTCTGTTGTTTCAGTAGAATCTCAATGTTTTACAACGTTAAGAAAATAGCTGCGGTGATTTCCTGGATTATCACTTTGTTTTATTTGAGCATATCCGGATGTTCGGTGCCATCTCTGCGGGCGTTCATAATGCATACGCTGATAATCACGGCAATATTGCTGAATCGAACGCCGCTGACAATGAGATCGGTAGCCATTGCCGCTACTATCATTATGGTCTGCACTCCCGAGGTCATATTGTTTCCGAGCTTTCAGATGTCGTTTGGAGCGGTCATTGCCATTGTGGCTTTTTACGAATGCGACTGGCAACTGCCGAGATTTCTGAGTGGACTGACATCGGTCATTGCAACCACAATTGTGGCGTCCATACCAACGTCCATTTTTTCGGTATTTGTGTTCAATCAGCTGACATTGAACAGTATTTTGGCCAACATAATTTCCATCCCACTCATGAGTTTCTGCATAATGCCAGTGCTAGTCGTCGCTCTGTTTCTGATGATATTCAATATAGCAGAGCCAATTCTAAAGCTGGCCGGCTACGGAATTGACATCCTAATAATGGTGGCAGATGAGATTTGTAAACTTCCAGGATCGTTTTTCGTAATGCATACGCCATCGAACGCCGTGATAACGACTCTTGTGGTATCGATGCTGTTTCTGACGCTGATTCATCACAGAATTCGACTGCTTGGTCTGGTGGGATTTGTGCTCGGCATATGTGGATATTTTTATCAGGCGATTCCTGATATTTTTGTGTCGGTCGATGGAAAAGCGATTGGCATAAGAACGGAGGATGGAGTTTTCTTTAACGATCTAAGGCCATTTCGTTCCGTTACACAAAGTTGGACAAAATCTGTCGGTTTTGAAAAACGCAAGAAATACAATTCGAAAAAATGTAGCAAATATATATCGTGCCTAGATGACAACACCTATGTGGCGAATATTGCAGATAAGAGAATCGTTGTAACATCCGATGATGATTACGAAAAAGACGCAAAAGATTTCCTGGTTTTTCATGTTGGTGACGAAGAAAACGAAGTTGCAGAAGTCGTGTATCTACCATCTAAAGAACGAAAATCAACCGCTTCAATCAAACGCCCCTGGGTGGTTGCACCACATGCATTAATGGCTTCGCCTCCAGACTGATGGGTATGCGTACTGTAATTGCAGTACTGAAGCGAAATCAGAAAGAAAAAAATGCGTGTGCTGCAAGCATCGACGACAAAAATACCGGAGTTTTCAGGCAAATGTAGCAGAAAAAGTTTCATAATATGGCTCAAAGGCTCCATCAAAAGATAAGGAAAACAATAATTTCAAGGATGCATTTAGTATCTCATCCATTTTTGACACGATTTTGGTTCGTCGAATCATGCGTCCTAGATAATGCCTGGTGTTTGAGTTGTTTTGCCCTATCGTCGTCGTGTGCTCTTTGCCTATCACGTGGCGTCTTTTAGGTAAAACTTTGGCAAACCCACTCCAGCCATCTGTGTAATATTTGCGTTTTTTTAAATGTTTTACTTGGTCGTAGAGTTTTTTGAATGTTGCAACATCGTGCTTGCCTGTACCCCATACTAGAGTCTTTTTTTACCCTATCAACAGCTTTAAATATCCATTTTTGGTTTTCTTTTCGTTCTAGAAAATGCCACATTTCATCAAACTCTATCTCCTTAATATCGCCTGAAATTTTAGGCATCTTCGCGATCTTTGCTCATTTTTTTATCCAGCTCATTATCGTTGTCGGAGAACATTTGAAAATCTTCCTGGCAAGAAAATTGTATGATGCCCGACACATTGTATACAAGGCTATCGCAAGAGCTTGTTTTGTCAATATTGACTCTTTTGCTCTGCCATCTTTCTCTTAAAAATTCTTCCCGCAGTTTTTGCATTTATATCTCTGTTTTCCTTTGACAAAACCATTCTTGTAACTGCTATCCGATCCACAATACCTACAGTGCATAATACTCTCCTATTTCAATGCTTGTTGGCATTATATCACACACTATATTTAATTGAAAACTCTCAAATTCCCTCGGCCTACTCAACATTTGTGACTTATGTAATTTTTTGCAAAATCCACACATTCCTCCTTGCCAATATCATTTTCAGATGTTAGCCAGAAGTTCTTGGTTGCCATCATTATGTCCCGGAGTTGTTCCTGAGAAAGATTGTAGCGTTCTATATCACCTGCTCTGAAATTAAAATCCACGTACTCAGAATTGCAGAATTCTTTCAACTGTGCAACAAAAACCTTTGCGTCTTCAATAGAAATAATTCCCTTCTGATAAAGCAACACCGCCATATAGTTAACGAAAAAATCTCTGTGCTCTTTTTTACGAATGGCCTTCAATTTTTGCTTCATGGTTACACTTATTGATGCAGCTTCAATATCGAAAATATCGCTCGCATACTTTGCAGAAGGAAGCGAAGTAGAAAACGCCCGTGGTGCAACCACCTCTGAGAATTTCAGCAACATTCCAAGACGTTCCCTCGAATTCAAGCTGGCATATGTTTTCATTTGGGCACAGACTTCCAGTGGATTGTAGCTCAAGCCAAACAATACATTCAGTGACGGCATCATATGCGGAATTATTCTGTAACTGTCATCAATCGCTAGTATTTTCAGTAGCTCTGAGAAAATGCGCTCGCTCGATAGAATGTTCAGATTATCCTTCAGCGAATTTATTGTTTCCATGTATTCTGCATTGACTTTGTAATCGCCGTAGCGAGCGACAAAACGGAAATACCGGAGAATTCTCAGATAATCTTCTTTTATTCTTTCCGCTGCATCTCCTATAAAGCGTACGTTTCTATCAGCAATGTCTTGTATTCCATTGTGGTAATCGAAGAGCTGTCCATTTTTATCCATGTATATGGCGTTTATGGTAAAATCCCGCCGGCAGGAATCGACTTCGAAGGATTTTGCAAATTCTACTTGAGCCTTTCGGCCGAAAGTTTTTACATCACGCCGGAGCGTTGTTATTTCATACGGTGTTCCCTTGTATACAACTGTTACCGTTCCATAGTCCGCGCCTGTGGGGACCACGTTTATTCCATCGATTTTCTCGAAAATAGCTATGACTTCGGAGGGGAGCGCGGTGGTAGCAATGTCAATGTCAGATATGTCAGTACCAAGGAGAAAATTTCGAACCGCTCCTCCAACTATTCTCGCTTCATAACCATGTGCTTCCAATTGTTCCAGGATGAAAAACACATCCTTGGTCCATTCAAGTGGGAAGTGCATCATTTTGCGGCCTAAAAAGTGAGGATTTTTTGCAAGCTGCGTAAAAATAGTCTTGAAGAAAGTCACGCGAAGAAGTTAATCTCGAATTTAGTGTGTATTTTAAAAGAGAGGTTAACATGGCCAAAAAAGGTTATCATCACATGACTCTGGAAATAATGTCTCAGATTCAGGTTCTGAAGTCAATCGTTTTATCTCATCGAAAGATTGCCGAAAAAAATCCCATCTCGCAAATCCTGCAAAAGTTTTCGCTTGCGATAGTAGGTCGCCAGGGAAAAGCCAAGTGTCTTTTGCAGAATCTTGGCGTCAACACCTTGCTTCTTCAGTGTTTCCCAGTCAGTCACAAGCTTTTCCGTTTGCTCAAGCAATTCAACGCGTTTTTTCTCTGTACTGACGTCTTCTTTGGATTTACAATCCTTTTTGTGCGGTTTCGATCGCATATGGGGCTCCCCAAGGTTAATTTAAAATATTCACCTATTCTGGAGACTTTTCACTTTCTTTGCAACTAAAAATATATACTCGCTCTATTTTCAGCCGCTGAGTGTCGTCTCATATCGCTCTGAACGTTGACAATCACTTGTAACACATATTTAGATTGTACCTGATCTTCCAGCGCTGCCATCAGCATGTCCATCTCCTCTTTCTTCGTGGTTTCCGTTACCGACCGCAGTGCTAACCATTAAGGTTACATACATGTATGGGCCCTTTATATGAATGCAGGGGGGGTAAGATTCAAGACATTTATGATGTACTCCATCTTGCTTATTTTTTCGTTGATGCTCTCGACGCGATCCCTATGTTCCTGCACAACTTCTTCAGATGCTTTTTGCAGAAAATCGTTGTTGTTCAGTCTATTGAGAGCATTATCTTTGTCCTTCATCAGCTTTTTTATCTCATTATTTAGGCGCTCTTTCTCGGATTGGACGCTTATCTTGCCGTCAAATCTAATGTGAATGACGATGCCATCGAGAACCAGCGGAATGCTCTGGCCTTCAAGTTTATCAACAGCTGAAATTCCAGCCATGCGCAGAAGTATCTCCTTGTATTCCCCAAAGACATCTTGCAATTTAGGATCCGCAGTTTCTATATTCACCTCGAGCTTTTCAGACGGAGGAATTCCCATGAATTTCCTAATGGATCTCACAGACGAGATTATATTCTGCAGGCCATCGATTTTCTGCACAGAATCATTGCAATCGAGAGTTATGGCGTTTGCGTCTGGCCAGGCCATCTCGCCAACTCCAATGTCTTCGCTGAGTTTCTTTGATATAAAGGGAGCAATTGGGTACAAAACTCTCACAAATTGAAGAATCGCCCAACTGGTTACTTCTCGAATTTCATCTTTTGAATCGCTGGCAGATTGCAAAATCGGCTTTATGAACTCCATGTACCAATCGCAGAAGGAATTCCAAACGCATTGATATATATGCCTTGCGGCTTCGTCAAATCGATAATTGTCCAGAGAATTCTCAATGTCCGTAATCATGTTCCTTATTTTATGCACTATCCACTTGGCAAATGGATGCTCCACACTGTTTACGTCGAATTCCTTATTATATGACGCGCAATCGTTCATCTGCGCAAAACGAACTGCGTTCCAGAGCTTTGTCAGAAAATTCCGTCCGATTTCCACCGTTTGCTGCCCCATCTTTATATCCCTTCCTGGAGAGGCCATTGATGCAAGCGTATACCTCAGAGCGTCGGCTCCGTACACATCACATAACTTCAACGGATCAATGACGTTTCCCTTGGACTTGGACATCTTGTTGCCTTTTTCGTCTCGCACAAGAGCATGAATATAAACATTTCTAAACGGCGTGCGTGCCGCACGGGCGTTTACTTTTGCTGAAGCAGCTTCAACTCCGAAGGTACTACTCGCATACGTTTTGGAAGCTCCAGAAAACGAGTCCAGCTTCAAGCTGGTCGCATACACTTCAGAAGCTCGCGAAGCATTAAGAGGATCCAACGTCACGTTGGCGTGGAGGCCCATCATGATCATGCGCGCAATCCAAAAGAAGATAATATCGAATCCCGTGACAACCAGCATATTTGAGTAGAATCGCTGGAGATCCTTAGTATTTTCCGGCCATCCTAGTGTTACAAATGGCCACATACCCGACGAATACCAGGTATCTAACACGTCCTCATCTTGAACGAGTTTAATGTTATCTTTTCCATAGAATGTTGTCGCTTTTTTCCAGGCTTCTTGGATGTTTTCCGCAACGAACACCTGTCCGTCCGGCCCATACCAGGCGGGAATTCTATGTCCCCACCAGATTTGTCTCGAAATGCACCAGGGCTCGATGTTGTTCATCCACTCGAAATACAGATTCTCCCAATGCTTTGGAGTGAACTTTATATCTCCGTTCTTGACGGCTTCGATGGCTGGAACTGCCAGTTTTGCGGCATCGATAAACCACTGGCGCGTAATACGTGGTTCCAGCATTACACCGGACCGATCTCCAAAGGGCACCTTATGTTTTATTTTCTCGGTTTTTACGACGAGCTCTTCTTTTTCCATGAGCTCAACGACCAATTTTCTCGCCGCAAATCGATCCATATGCTGGAATGCTTCCGGAACGTCTCCGTCCAATTCGCCATTAGCGTTCATTATGTTTGACGCCGGAAGATTATGCCTTTTTCCCACCTCGAAATCGTTGAAATCGTGAGCAGGAGTAATCTTGACGGCTCCGCTTCCCTTGGCGGGATCCGCATACTCGTCCGCAATTATTTGCACCGGCCTATTGATTAGCGGAACAAGCACGGTCTTGCCAATGAAATCCTTGTAGCGCTCGTCGGCTGGATTTACTGCAACGGCGACGTCTCCAAATATTGTTTCCGGTCTCGTAGTGGCAACCGTAATGAAGTCTTCGCTGTCCTGGAGCTTGTATTTCAGATGCCACAGATTGCCATCTATTTCTTTCTCTATGACCTCCAGATCAGAAATAGCCGAACGAATAAGCGGATCCCAATTTACCATTCTCTCGCCACGATAAATCAAGCTATCGTCGTATAGATTGACGAACAATTTGGCTACCGCTTTTTGGCTGCCTTCGTCCATTGTAAACCGGAGTCGAGAGAAATCGCAGGAAATCCCCAAAACCTTCATTTGTCCTAGAATCTGACAGCCGGATTTTTCTTTCCATGCCCAGATTTCCTCCAGCAACGCCTCTCGAGTTAGTGATCCCTTGGGAATGCCGCGCTCGTATACCTGTTTTTCCACCAGCAATTGGGTCACGATTCCGGCATGATCCAGACCCGGCTGAAATAAGACGTCGTATCCCTTCAATCTTTTGTATCTGGCCACGATATCCTGCAGCGTATAGCAGAGGGAATGACCAACATGCAGCGAGCCTGTTACGTTCGGTGGAGGAAGCAATATCATAAACGGCTCGGCGTTCTCGTTTCGCCTGGCCGCTTCTTCATCAAACAAAAATTTTTTTTCAAAAGACTTAGGATCGAAGTTCTTCTCTAACATTTTTTACACCCAATAAACCGGAAAACATAGAATCATACAATATGCGTTATTGTGAAGCTATAGTTTTTATTGGAAGTTGGATTTCTCAAAATGAAGACAATTGTGCGGTTTCGATCGCATTTTGATCTCCTCAAGGTTAATTTAAAATATTCACCTATTCTGGAGACCTTTCACTTTCTTTGCAACTAAAAATATATTCTAGCTCTATTTTCAGCCGGTCAGTTCCGTCTCATATCTTTCTGAACTTGGACACTAAAAACAAGCAATGCACACGTGCATAAAATACTTGACTTCATCCTTTTCTCCATATTAATAATTAAACTCCGGTTAACGTAACACGATCCGAGAAGAAAGTCAAAATATTTTTGTAAAAATATTGAAAAAAAATAAGCGCCCATGATGCAATCATCTACTTTGCCATTAAAATCTTGTGCAATCTTGTCCTTTGGTGCGAGGTTGGTATTTCCATGGCATTTCGATATTTAGAAACGGTACGTCTTGATATGTTTATTCCTCGGGAGTTCAGGCAGCTAACTATGTGATCATCTGAATATGGATTATCCTTGGGCTCGTTGTTGATCAATGTTTTCATGTATTCTTTTATAGAATAATCGCTCACGACGTTTTCGCAATCTGTGGTTTTTACTTCTTTTGGTAACAGTGCCTTTATGTCGAACGTACCTCTGGGAGTAACAACCGTCTTTTCCGAGATGGCTCTGTGAGCTGTGCTTTCGTGCATAATCAACGAACTCGCTATGGATTTCACGCTCAGCGGATACATATGATCGCTTTTGCCCTCGAGGAAATCTTGTTGATGGTGGGCGATTTCTCTCATTATTTTTAATAGCGTGGAATTTCGATAATTCAGAGATTTTATTAATAGTTCAGCCGAAGAAAACTTGTCGTTTGCGTATTTCTTATCGTTCTGAGAGCAGCGATTTGCAATGGTTTTCTCATAGAGACATTTGTTCGCAGATATTTGAGGCCGAGCCTCATCATTTATGCACAGCTCCAGGTCGTCTTTTGCCTTTATTTCTATTATCAAATCTGGAACTTCGTATATGAAATCGTTGGACTCAGCGTTGGTATTAAAATTAATGCCAATATTGTTAATCTCAGAAATCATTTGCGATAATTGCTCATCATTAAATCCACATTTGTTTTTCAGATATAGCAGGCCGTGCTTTGATATGTTTTCCAGGTTTTCGATTAGAATTCCATGATTCCTATTATATTTGTTATGAGCTTCCAGGGTAATTCTAATTTTATCCTTCAGATTAAATGAAAACAGTCCGCTCGGAGATACTTGCTGCAGTTTTTTTATCAATGGAAGAATTTCGAAATACGGTATGTCTTTTTCACGGGATACATATTTCAAAAGATCGTTGTTTAGATATCCGTTTTCATTAATGCCATCCAGAAGAATTTGCGCAATTTCTTTTTCCTTATCGTTTAGTTTTAGAAACAACATTTGCGAATATATTTCATCATGAAAGGTGTTTTTTTCCGCTATGTTTTCTAAAAATTGCGAATTATCGAAGCTTGAAAAATTGTTAACCGGCCATTCCGCTTCCAAAAAAGGGTTCTCCTCGATGCACTCTTGGAGGTGCTCGCAGAGCTCAAGACCGCTCATCTCCAGTATCCTAAGAGAATACTGCAGCGACGGCGGTGTTAACGCCCGCGGTGATGTCGATAAATAAATGTCATTTCTCTTTTCCATAGGAAGAAGTATATATGGTAAAGCTTTCTCCAAGGTAAATTTTCTGAGCTTTCACATCATTTATTATATCTTCCGGCTTTCCTTCCACAAGAATATTCCCATCATGAAGCACATAGGCGTAATCAGCTATGGGAAGCGTGTCCCTCACATTATGATCCGTGATTATAACGCCAATCCCACTGTTTCTCAGATGAAATATCATATCTTTCATTTCAGAGACTGCTATAGGGTCTATTCCGGCAAACGGCTCATCCAATAGCATAAAGCTGGGGGAATTGGCCAATGCCCTCGCTATTTCCAACTTTCTTCTTTCTCCGCCGGATACACTAACTGCTGACACGTCTCTTATGTGTTCTATAGATAGATCTTTCAGTAGCTTATCCAGTATATGTTTAGCTTCAGCTTTTCGAAAGCCTTTCATTTCGAGGACTGCATTGATATTTTCTTCCACTGTTAAGCCCATAAATATGGAGGACTCCTGCGGCAGATATCCAATACCGAGGCGCGCTCTCTTGTACATTGGCAGCTCGGTTATATCTCTTCCATCGAGAAATATTCTCCCGCTATCGGGTTTTATCAATCCGCATAACATAGAGAAGCTGGTGGTTTTTCCAGCTCCGTTTGGACCCAGCAGTGCGATAATCCTTCCTCTGGACGCATTTAGGCTAACTCCGTTTAGAATTGCTTTTTCATCTACAGTTTTCTTTAAATCAGTGCAAACAATACCGCTGCTCATCATTTTTTTAACTTCTTTCCGTCTGTTACCACACCGCTAGATTTACTAACCGAAATACCACCGGTATTTATATCAAAAACCGCAGTCTCGCCAAAAATATCACCTTCTGGACTGGAGATTGCCACGCTGCCGGATGCCATTATTTTGTTATCTCTCAATACACCACTACTGGAACGGATTGTAGCATTGGCTGTCTTTATTATCAAAGAATTAGTCGCCTCTACTTCTTCGATGCTTCCTTTTCCATCTAGAGTTGCAATCATATGTCCGGATCTTATGTCAAAGGTTTTCCCGCTTTTCTTACATATAAAAGTTACTTTTGAATCAGCAATGAGTTTCGAAGCAGCTTTAGTAACGCCACGTTGGTATAAAATTTTGGCGGCAGTCAATGTATAATCGGGGGACGTGCATTTGGCGTTCCCAGTGGCATCTATGGATTTTACTGATTTCATATCTGATAGATTGTCACCGTCCAAATTAATAACCATTTTATCGCAGTATACGGTGCTTCCATCTGACTTATGCCTAAGCGTTACATTTGAATCTGCAATGATTTTTGAAGCAGCTTCAGCATTGAAGATAGTGCTCGCATACGATTCGGAAGGTAGCGAAGCATTATCGGATCCAACGTCACGTTGGTATAAAATATTTTTTTTGGCGGTTAATGTATAATCTGGGGACGTGCAGCTGGCATTTCCAATGGCATCTATGGATTTTACTGATTTCGATAGATTACCGGCGTCCTTTTTTCTCATAAAATGAATTACTATTTTATTGCAACATATGGTTGCACCACTTGCGTTTTCTTTTTCTGAAGCGGTTTCAGCATTGAAGATAGCGCTCGCATACGATTCGGAAGGTAGCGAAGCATTATCGGATCCAACGTCACGTTGGTATAAGAATCCTCTGACGTTTCCGGTTAGAGTGACAATATTATTATTGATATCAAAAAGATAGCCATTGGAGGACAGCTGGAGACCATCTTTTTCTATTGATATATCAGTATTTCCAACGGCTGTTTTTTTGTTGAAGTCGACTATGGATTTCTCGGTTTTCAATACCAATCCCGACGACGTTGTAAACTTCACATTTCCAAAAAACTCACATATGGTTTTATCGTCTCTTATCAATTTCGTTTTATCCGACGATACGCTTCCGCTTTCTCCATCTGATAGCTGGAAATTGGATGTCATGTTTTCGAATAGATAGTTATCTTTTTTTTCTTCGGTTATTTTTTTTGATGAAAGCGTTATCTCCTTTCCCTTGGAATCATAGGTTTTATATGAGATTTCGGAAAGGACACTTTCGGCAGAGCTGTCAGTAAACTGAAACTTCTCGCTACTGGAATTTTCTGTATCCAAAATATATATCATCACGAAGACGATAATGCCAACAGCCAGTAATGCAAAAACAATGGAGATAAACTTTATACGCCTTCTTCTTCTACGCAAGACCTGCTCTCAAACAATCATGTATGTGTATTATGCCACATGGATATCCATCTTCCGATACAATTAATGTGGTAATTTTATGATCATTCATGATTTTTGTGGCTTCCTGGGCGAATGTATTTGGAGACACCATGCGTGGATTGCTAGTCATGACATCACCGGCCTTTGCTTCCATAAAATTATTGTTTACTTTTCTTCTCAAATCTCCGTCCGTAATGATTCCCGATATTTTTCCATCATCATCGATAACAAACGCACAACCAAAAGATTTGGCGGTCATTTCTTCCAGAACCGATTTCATGAAATCGTATTCCTTCACCAACGGCAAATCGCAATGCATTAGATCCTTTACCATGAGCAAGCGTTTCCCAAGAGCTCCGCCAGGATGTAACTGCTTGAAATCATCACTATTGAAGTTTTTTCTCTTCAAAAGACAGAGAGCTATGGCGTCTCCAACGGCTATCATAACTGTCGTGCTAGTAGTTGGCGCTAAATTATGCGGACATGCTTCATGAATGCTCGGAACGATGATAGTTATCTTCGATGCTTTTGCTAGGACGCTATTTTCATTGGAAGTGACTCCTATAACATCGATTCCAAACCTATTGGCATAGCTGAGCATTGGTACTAGTTCATTGGTATTTCCCGAGAACGAAAGAACAAGCAGAACATCGTTCCTCGAGATAACGCCAAGATCGCCGTGACTCGCCTCTGCCGGATGTAGAAAGAAGGATGGAGTGCCTGTCGACGACAACGTCGCTGATATTTTTCTCCCGATATGCCCAGGCTTTCCCATTCCGGACACGATCACGTGACCATTCTTCTTACTGTATATGAGATCGATGGCTGACGAAAAACTTCCGTTCAGGCTATTACACATCTCGGTTAATCCTGAGATTTCTTCCTGGATTACTGACTTTGCGTATTCTAATTCATCAAGACGCCTATTGTTCTGTTCCATTTTTTACCTCCACCAGCGTGACGGTGCGTGCCGCACACGCGTTTACTTTTTTAGCACTCCAGCGTAACAACTCACAATTTAAGCACTCCAAGCGCATCTCGCATACAATCCAGCTAGTGGCAATAGCATTAAATGCCCGTGGTGCAACCACTACTCAACCGTAACTGATTTTGCTAAGTTCCTAGGCCTATCTACGTCTGTTCCCAAAATGATTGCCACATGATAGGCCAACAATTGCAGCGGTATCGAATAGATAATTGGAGCAATCGCCGAATAAACAACCGGAGCAATCGCTGAATGCACACTTGGAAGAACCAGCTTGCGCACTTCTTTTGGCAAAAGCTTTTCTCCATCTACATCCGTAACAACTATCACATTTTTTCCACGAGCAAGCGCCTCCTGCAAATTGGACGCCGTCTTTTCGAACAATTCATTATGCGGACACAAAAGTATGATGGGCACTTGGTCGTCTATGAGTGCAATGGGACCATGTTTCATTTCGCCGGCCGCAAATCCTTCCGCATGAATATATGATATTTCCTTTAGTTTTAGAGCCCCCTCCAGCGCTATCGGGAACATCGTTCCACGTCCCAAATATATGGCATTGGAACTTTTGGAAACGATTTCCGCCAATTGCTTTATTTCATCGGAAAGTGTCAGAACTTCTTCACAAATGGCCGGAACGTTCTGCAATTGTCCCAGAAGAAACTCATTTTTGCAGAATGCTAGACATGCCAGTATTATGAGCTGTGCAGAAAAACACTTGGTGGACGCCACTCCGACCTCCATACCAGCTTCCGAGTGAAATACGATTTCGGACGCTCTATCTATGGCACTGTTTTTCACATTTACAATGCCAACCGTTTTACAATTGCCATTGCTTTTTGCGTACTCTATGGCCGCTAATGTATCGAGTGTTTCTCCGGATTGGGATATGGATACGAGCAGCGTATTATCCTCGATGACTGGGCTTCTGTACCTAAATTCCGATGCAATTTCCACGTTGGTCGGTATTTTTAGAAAGCGCTCAAACCAGTATTTCGCCACCATTCCAGCGTGATAGGAAGTTCCACAGGCAATAATTAATATCCTTCTGACATTATCAAAAATCGATGCGCCTATTTTATGTTGGAGAAAATCATCATAAATCCCCATGTGCTGTATCGTTTTTCTTATGGCAGACGGCTGATCCATTATTTCTTTCAGCATGAAATGAGGATACGCTCCTTTTTCTGCGGAATTACCGTCCGAAAGCACTTTGTATCTTTTTCGCTCCACTTTATTTAGATTTTTATCGTAGAAAACAGCGTCTTTTCTGGAGATTTCGGCAATATCGTTGTCCTCCAAATATGCCACTTCGTCGCACATGCAGGAGAGCGCTCCCACATCTGATCCAACACACATGTGAGAGTTTTCTTTGGAATCGCTGACGAATCCCACCGCCAACGAACTTTTTCTGCGGGCCACGATTATTTTATCGTCGAGAGATGAGAAAACAGCTGCTATGGCGAAAGTGCCGTCCATAATTTCTATGCAATTTTTCATGGCTTCCAGTGGAGAAAAGCCTCTCGACAATTCCCTCTGCAGAAGATGTGCTATTACCTCGGTATCCGTTTCCGAAGTAAACATGTATCCGTCATTTTCCAGAAACGATCTCAATTCTTTGTGATTTTCGATTATGCCGTTGTGAACTACTGCCACATCTCTGGACATCATTGGATGCGCATTGCTTTCCGTTGGTTTTCCGTGGGTAGCCCAGCGAGTGTGGCCAATTCCAACGCTCCCTGTGACACCAGATCTATCCATATCTCGTAATTTTTCCTGCAGATTCGAGAGTTTACCGACGGCTCTAACTCGGAGAATGCTGTTTTGATGCACAAGGGCAATTCCAGCGGAATCATATCCGCGGTACTCGAGGCACGTCAAACCATCTAAGACCAGAGGCAATACATTTTCATCGAGACAGCTGCATAATGGATTTTTTTCGCAATTGGCTTCGTCAGATCCGCTGCTCGGATCCTCATGTACATCTAGTACACTGCGGTCCTGCGCTGCGTTCTTCCTCGCTCTTGCAAAAAATATCTCATTATGCAGCTGTCTCTCATCGGTTTTTCCAACTACTCCAACTATTCCACACATACGCTATTGTTTGTCCTTTCGTGATCTGTTTTCCGCAAACTTCAGTGATCCATTTTTTATATTCTTCTGCGGTACTCGAGAGATTGCCAGAGCTCCAGAATCCACATCTTTCGTTATGACGCTTCCGGCCGCGACCATCGCATTATCGCATATCTCAACCGGAGCTACTATGGCCGAATTCGATCCAATGAAAACATTCTCACCGATCTCCGTCCAATGCTTGTTAAATCCATCATAGTTGCAAGTTATTGTGCCAGCTCCGATATTGGCATTTTTTCCTACTCCACTATCTCCAATGTAACTCAGATGATTGATTTTGGCATTTTCGTCTATGGTGCTGCATTTTATTTCCACGAAATTTCCGATTTTAGCATTTTTGCCTATGATTGCTCCTGGTCTGAGTCTTGCAAACGGACCAATACTGGCCTTTTCTATCCATGATCCTTCAACGACGCAAAACGAATTAATATGCGCGCCACTTTCGATGTGAACATTTCTGCCGAAGACTACAAAAGGATCGATGACGACATCGTTTTCTATAATTGTATCAAACGAAAAGAACACCGTTTCCGGAGCCACCAGCGTCACTCCGTTACTCATATGTTTCTCGCGCATTTTGTCCTGAAAATATTTCTCAAGAATAGACAACTCCTGACGAGTATTGACGCCAGACAACTCGCTCACATCCGCCTCATAATATCTGCAGATGTATCCCGCTTCGTTGGCAAGCCGTACGATTTCTGTTATATAGAACTCTCCAGTAATCGGACTTGGTTTTATCTCGCCAATGAATTTTTGCAGAACGTCTTTTCTTACGAGCAATCCAGCATTACAAAGCGGAATCGTATTATCGAAATTGGTAGCATCTTTTGCCTCTATTATGCCCTTTATGGTTCCAGCTGACGATGCCGGCACCAACTTTCCCAAAGCATTGGCATTTCTGGAATCCATTGCCAACGCCACAACGGCGGTTTTCTCGCAGGTTTTTGCAACGTTAGCCCATGCCAATAGAGTTTCTGGAGAAATCAGTGGAATGTCTCCGTACAATATATACACCCATCCCCCATTATTGTTGGTAGGATTTTTTAGAGCACATTTTACGGTATCAGCGCTTCCTATAGGAACGTGCTGATGTGCAATAGTTACCTTGTCAATAAATTCGCTTTTATTTTCGTATCCTGGCTTTAGCACAACGGTGATATCGTCTATGCAAGCATCCAATACATTGTGAATCACATGATCAAGTAGCGACAATCCACCGATTTTATGAAACACTTTCGGAGTGGAAGATTTCAACCTAGAACCATTTCCGGCAGCTAATATTACCGCTGAATTTAAAGATTTACTCATTATTTTCACAAAATCAAATACGCGACAGAGTATAGACCTAAATTATAGCCGTTGCAAACCAACCTGTTTTTTGGAGATTGGACTATTAGGACTCGCACAAGAATAAGCTAAACTTTTTTGATTGAAGAAATGATGTGGTTCTATTCGCCATGAGGTTCGATTCTTTTTTCTGAGTATATTTCTGAAAAGTAGCTTGGCATTGTCAGTTGCAACCACACATCACTCAGGTTAATATCTCGATAGTTAATTGAGATTAATAATATGAATAACGATTTGCCAGAACAAAAGTATCAAGCTGTCTTGTTCGAAAACGTTAAGGTGCGCAGGATATGGCATGATGAACAGTGGTTCTACTCTGTTGTAGATGTTGTTGGGATACTTACTGATAGTGAATATCAAGCTGCTAGGAAGTATTGGAAAGTCACCAAAATTCGCATGATTGATGGTGGTTATGATGAGTCGGTAACAAAATGTTACCAACTGAAACTACCTTCAGCTGACGGGAAAAAATACCTCACCGACTGTGCAAATACAGAGGGATTGCTACGCATTATTCAGTCGATTCCAAGCAAAAAAGCCGAACCAATAAAGTTATGGCTTGCTCAGGTCGGCCGCGAAAGATTGGAAGAAATCGCAAATCCTGAGCTTTCAATGCATCGCATGCAAGAAGAATACAAGAAACGCGGCTATGATGAGCACTGGATAGATGTTCGAATTCGAGGAATTGTTGCAAGAAAAGAGTTGACTGATCAGTGGAAAGATCGTGGGGCAAGCGAAGATAAGGAATATTCGATACTCACAAACAATATCGCCAAAGAAACCTTCGACATTAACGTAAAAACTCACAAAAGCTTGAAAAATCTGAAGGAAAAAGACAATTTACGCGATCACATGACCCCTATGGAACTGATTCTCACAATGCTCGGAGAAGAAACAGCCAAAGAAATTCACAAATCCAGGGATTCGCAAGGTTTTCGAGAGCTAAGCAAAGATACCAAAGAAGCCGGAAAAATCGCCAAAAATACAAGGTTGGACATTGAGAAAAAAACTGGAAAACCAATAGTTGAACCAGCTAGTTATCAGAAAATATTGCAACAAGAGAAAGAACAAAAGAAACTCAAATGATTTTCATGCGCATTGGACCTGTTGCGTAACCGACTATGTTGGAGGATTTTTTAGGAGTATACGGAACGCATGACCGCAATATATTCATCGTACATGAGGATTCCTCAGAATGAATATGCGTGTGCTGCAAGCACCGAAGCCAATTGCGAAAAAGATCCTTTATGCAGCAGTCTCATTGATAGTTATTGTGTCCGAGTAGAGCTTTTTATACCTAAAGAAGATCTGAAGACGCTCTATTGCCAACCAATTCAATAACGTCATTGATGGACTCATCGATGGTATTATTTCCAAACATAAGAACGTCAATGTAGGAATCGAACTTCTTGGCTTCCTCATACCTACCAGCCCTTTTCAACTCGATGGAGAGTGTGGAAGTTTCGGCAATTAATGTGGAGACATCTATTCCTTCATATCCAAGAAAATGATTGCGCAACTTTGCTATTTGTATTTGTATAGCTCCTCCGATATTTTCAGATCTGTGACGGTTTCTAGATTTGAACGAATCGCTGTCTTTATTGCAGCATGACTCAAGCAACAATGCTCCCAACATCACACATGTGATTTTTATTAATTCTTTCAATTTATTCATGTCGAAAATCTCAAATCTACATAAAATAATATTAATATAAATCAGATAAATTTTCAGCACTTTTTTGTTACAGTGAGACCGTTGCGTAATTAAGATTTTGTGCGGCATTGAAGTATGAGGACAAAATAGGTGAGCCGAATGAAAAAACGTTAAGCGAACTTATAGAAGTAGTGAAGCATCTACAGGAAAAAGCAATTAAAAATTGTCCAAGTTCAGAAAGATATGAGACGGGCCAGACCGGCTGAAAATAGAGCGAGTATATATTTTTAGTTGCAAAGAAAGTGAAAGGTCTCCAGAATAGGTGTATAATAAATTAACCTTGAGGAGACCAATATGCGATCGAAACCGCACAAACGAGAATTGGTATAATCCTTAGATTTGGAAAGCAATAGCCTCCCTATTTTGCCGACAGGCTGCAGGTTTGTGTTTAGCTGAAATAAAACATCATTAATCAATCCACTGGTTGGAGTATTTTTATAGCGAAGTCACACACTGGCTTAAGTTCAGGTGTATTCTTGTCCGAATGAACGACGAGAAATAGTTTTCGTTTAAGTTGTTTGTTCTGCGCACTTTTCTCGAAGTCCGCCGGACAACTGATTTCGCTGTGCTTTCCATGGATGACACCGAACGGATCACTCAATAACGCAAACAGGTCTTCCGCAGTCATGCGCTCTTTGCCAAACAAGTCCTTGCTCAAAAACGATACAGCACTCTGGGATTTATTGGTGGCCAGCATTAGTTTGCAATTGTCCGGAGTTAACTCAGGCGGCAAACCGATTTTCTTTATCTTGTCCTTTTCGATGTCTAATAGGGTACTGTCACGTTCTTTTTTAGCTTCTATCGCTTCAACGCTTTTTTCACCGGCGTTAACCAGGACCAGTTGGTACTTACTTTCGGCCTTTCGGTATTTCGCCCTGTTTTCGGCGATCCAGTCACCATCCAGTCCTGCCCATTCTGCGCCCCAAGCCACGTGGCCATTGTATTTGACTGCCAAATTATGATAGAACGCCTTGTAGTCAGCGCAATACTTGATGTTTTCAGGCGTTGGTCGCAGCCACACTGAGCCTGGTTTATTCTCATACTCAACGTTTTCCCCATTCTCTAGCTTGGTCACATATCCAGCCCATCGTAGCTCTGTCTGGTACATTTCTTCTTCTTCTTCCATACATTCCAGCGCGAATTTCGTACCAAACTTTTGTTTCCCCAGGCGGTTTTTTTCTTCTCTCGCCTGCCTTTCGCGTTCTCGTTTTGCTTCGTATTCGTCCATCCTGTTGCCGTATGGTTCAGGATTTGGAAGCACTCCGGAGTACCTTCCCGTCGGGGTCCATGTGATATTCAGGTTGCTGTCACCAGGCGCGGTATAGGTCGGTGCTGTATAGCGCGGCGCGGTATAGGTCGGCGCTGTATAGGGCAGTGCTGTATAGCGCGTCGTGGTCCATGATTTCGGCCCCGGATTGTCCCTCGAGTACGTGATCCGCGTCACAGCCCACGGGCGTTTCATAAAATTTTTTAAATATTTTAGATATGAGAAGAGAGGGGTAAACAATTTTGCTAGAAAGAGGTAGAATTAATACGTTTTACTATCGGAGGCTAGAAGTGACAGCAAAAGAGAA
>BNWK01000011.1 GCA_025998775.1 Alphaproteobacteria bacterium
TTTCCGGAGAATGCAAACTGTAAAGCTTATTCTTGCTGTCCTTTTTTTGTTCCAGCAATCTTTTGCTTTGGCTTAAAAGACGATCGAAATGCCTTCTCTTTTCAGGAGTTTTTCCTAGTTTTCGCTCTACGTCTCGAACGACGCGCCCCAGAAATACCTTCAGCTTTTTTGTTGATTTTTGAGCTCTTTTCATATGTTTTGCATGACAATATTTCGCCGTGGCATACTCCGTTTTCTTTCCGACAAATCTGTAGGTTTGACGCAGTTTGATGTCATTTTTATCTGATAATTGAACCAATTTCTCCCGAGCCTCATTCAATAAAGACGAATCCGTTGGATAGCGAACGTTGCTTTCCATCACCGTCGTGTCTACGATGACATTTTGAAAATCTTTAGGCTTTGCCGCTTCCATTTTGACTGTTGCCTCAACCGTAGATTGTAAAATGCGCTCAACGCCATTCTCGCCAAGACGATGCCTCCAGCGCGTTAACGAACTCGGATCGATGGGAAATTTCCACTGAAACTCAGAGTAGCCGCAAAACGATTGCCAATACGGATTCTCAACCCATTTCTTTACAACTTCTTCGTCAGAAATCCCCTCCATGTGCTGAATCATGAGCAATCCGACCATCAAGCGAATCGGCTTCGGTGGATGACCTTTCAAAGGCGTGAATAAACTTTTAAGCTCATCCTCGAGGACATCCCAGTCGATAACCGCTCCCAAGCGCTGCAGTGGATGACGCTCGTCCAACTGATCCATCAGGGACGATAAAAATAAATGAGACTGCCTCGTTTCTGTCTTTTCTGGTACCATTTTTTGCAACCTTTCTGCTAGTTCAAACTCAAACCTTGCAATTATTATAACTCAAAAAAAACAGAAAGGCACTTAAATATTAACAAAAAACAACTTCTTCATGGACGACTAACTATGCATTTGCAACGCAGGATCCCGTTACTCCAGCCGATCAGAGACAGAAGGCTGACCTGCCGCGCTTTACAATTGGCGAAAGCTTGACTAAAGAACAATCTGCAGCAGCTTACCATAAGTACCGCGAATGTTACCGTGAAGTGGAAAATCTTGAAATACCCGGTCGGCCCTATACCGCTGACCAAAAAGACAAAATGATGACTGCCCTTTGGTTCCGCGAGCTCAAAAACACGTTACGTACTGGGAAAAGTATACTGGCCTACATCTGCATGGAATATGCATGGCGTGACTCGGTCAAGAGCTGTCATACAATCCAGTTGACTGTCGATGAAAAAAATACCATAATGCGCGACGGAGTGCTCGACCTTCCATTGCCAGACCTCTACGCCTATCCGATGGGATTGTGTGGGGTAAAGGTTGATGCTGCCAACCTAAATAGATACTACCGCGAAGTAGCTGAGTTGATCTGACTGTCCTCGGTACCTCTCTTGGCTCGGCTGGCTACGTAGATCGAACCGCCGTTACCAGCCTAGCTATTAACCCGATTTGCGATGATTGCTCCGCTGCCGCATGCGTAAACCCTCGAACTAACAAACCACAAGGAAAGACTACACCCTTTTATGATGTGCCGCTGGTTCACGGAGACGTCGGTAACCTCGATGGTTCTTTCCGCAAAACTATCATTAGAACTGCCATTGGTTTACTATATCGCCAGTGGTTTTTGTGGTTTGAATTATGCATACGAAATACAAAGGATATCTTGGAGAATTGTTGGCGTCTCTGCTGCTACTACTGAAGGGATTTTCAATTCTCCAACGCCGATTCAAAACAGCCTGCGGTGAAATCGATATAATCGCAAAAAGAGGAGACCTTGTGATTTTCGTCGAGGTCAAAGCCAGAAAGAATGAAGAAAAATGCTACAACGCTATAAAAGATAAACAGATGCAGCGCATTCAAAGAGCCTCTGAGATATTCCTCCGCAAAAGACCTGACTTAGCGCACAAAAACGTTAGATACGACGTCATATTGATTTCCGATTGGAAAATCCCGATCCACATAACGAACGTCAGCATATGAGAGACCGCTGCATAATAGACCTATTGTGTAACCAATTATATCCGGGGATTTTTTAGGCCAACGTGACGTTGAATCCAATAATGATAAAACGCATGTGCTGCAAGCACCGACGACAAAAATACCTAATAGAAGAAGGTTACGCAACAGGTCTATTAATCATACAGTTGCTATGTCAGGAGCATCGACGGCCTTCATGCCAACAACGTGATATCCAGAATCTGTATGAACAACTTCGCCGGTAACTCCTGAGGACAGCGAGCTCAAAAGGAACAGAGCAGTTCCGCCAACATCACTCAGAGTGGTATTTCTTTTGAGTGGAGCATTGTATTGGTTCCATTTCAGGATGTATCTGAATTCACCTATGCCGGCAGACGCCAAAGTTTTTACTGGACCAGCCGATAATCCATTGACGCGAATATTTCTATCACCGAAATCTACCGCCAGGTACTTTATACTTGCTTCGAGAGCAGCCTTTGCAACACCCATCACATTGTAGTTCGGCATGACTCTTTCCGCTCCGAGATACGTGAGAGTCAGCAGAGATGCTCCATCGGACAGATATTCATAGGCATGCTGGCAAACGGATACGAAAGAATAACAGGAGACATCCATGGTATTTAAAAAATTCTTTCGGGACGTATTAACGTATTTTCCTGCCAATTCATCTTTGTCAGAATAGGCTATGGCATGGACGATAAAATCCATTTTTCCAAATTTCTCATAAGTAGTCTTGAGGAGAGACTTGATGCTGTCATCGTTGGTTACATCGCATTCAACAAGCTCGACGTTTCCAAGGGAATCCGCCAAAGGTTTTACTCTTTTGTACAAAACTTCCGACTGATAGCTAAACACCATTTCGGCTCCATGTTCAGAGAGAGTTTTTGCTATTCCCCAGGCCAGCGACCTATCATTGGCCACACCCATTACAATTCCTCTTTTGCCGTCCATCAGTTTCATAGGTTCCTCAACTGTTTACTATTTTTTTGAGAACTGGAGACGCTTTAAACGTCAAACATTTCCTAGAAGATATAATAGCTTTTTCCATGGTTTTCGGATTTCGGCCAACTCTTTCGTTTTTTTGTCTTACGGAGAATGTGCCAAAACCTGCGATTTTCACAGTGTCTCCAGCGACAAGAGCAGACGCTATTTCATCTAAAATATCCTCCACCATTTCGGAAGCATGAAATTTCGTGACGTCGAACTCTGCCGTAATAGTATCGGCTAACTCAGACCTTGTTAGTGCTCCCAATTCTTTATCCTTCATATTTCCCACCACTCCAGTAATTAAAATCGAACAAGAGTCGCTCCCCACGTGAATCCAGCTCCCATGGATAGCAATACTACATTTTTCTTAGTAAAAATACCCGTTCCCAATTCACTCATGGCTAACGGTATCGACGCAGCAGATGTATTAGCATGCTTATCGATTGTAATCAATACCTTTTCTCGCTCTATGCCGGAAGATGCAATCAATTTTTCTATTATTCTGACGTTTGCCTGATGCGGAACCAACAGATCGATGTCTTCTATGGTCATATTGTTCAATGATAACAATGCTTGCAAAGATTCATTAAATTTTTCTATGGCAGCTCGAAACACTTCCTTGCCATTCATAAGCACATAACCAATTGTTTTTGTCGTTGAGACGCCCCCACTGGTTTTTAAATGTTCCACATTGGTTCCATCCGAATATATCAAGCTTGACAGTATTCCTTTATCGGAGTTTTCGCCACGGAGGACGACTGCGCCGGCTCCATCTCCGAAAAGTACACAAGTCGATCTATCGTTCCAGTCTAATAAGCGAGAAAATGTTTCAGCCCCTATCACAAGAGCGCATTTGCTTTTGCCAAGTTTTAAGCGTGAGTCTGCGACATCCAGAGCATATATAAATCCACTGCAGACAGCAGATATATCAAAGGCTGCAGCATTCTTCACCACCAGTTCTCGTTGAACAACAGTGGCCGTTGATGGAAATGTATAGTCTCCGCTGGCTGTAGCAACAACGATGAGATCAATATCGTCCGGAGAAACGTTAGCCATTGACATCGCTTTCCTAGACGCTTCTACCGCCAAAGATGACGTTGTCTCATCTTCCTCGGCTACGTAACGCTGCCTTATTCCGGTTCTCTGCATAATCCATTCGTCGGAAGTATCAAGAGATTCCGGTAATTCACTGTTTAGAATACATTTTTTGGGAAGAGCTCCCCCCAATCCAATTATAACAGAATTCATTTGCCAACACCTTCATCCAGGAGGCAATGTAACTGTGATTGTTCAAGATGTCCGCGTATTCCATCGAATATGTTGTTGTTCAAGATGTTTGTTGTAAATCTTATGGCATTTGCAAATCCAACGTAGTCACTATTGCCATGGCTTTTTACTACCACACCATTGAGACCAACCAAAATCGCACCATTGTATAAACGCGGATCCATTTTATCCTTTAGCATTTTTAGCGACGATAGCGCCAAGCATGCACCAACCTTCGCCAAAAGAGAGCTTTCAAGAGATGATTTTAGCTCGGATATTATGTACTTTGCAGTTCCCTCGATGGTTTTCAGAGCGACATTTCCCGTAAAGCCGTCCGTAACAATTACGTCGACATTTCCTTTACTGAGATCGTCTCCTTCCACAAATCCTACATAGCTACCTAGAAATTTCTTTAGAATCACAGAAGTTTTCTTCACTAGGCGACTACCTTTTACATCTTCTGAACCTATATTCAGGACAGCAACTTTTATATCTTCTTTATTAAATACAGACCGAGCAAGCGCATCACCCATGATTGCAAAATCCACCATATTTTTTACCGTACACTCAGCGTTTGCTCCAAGATCAAGGCACACCATTCGTCCGTTCTTTCCTGGAAGGACAGAGGCAATGGCCGGACGGTCTATGCCGTCAATTGTTTTCAGCAGTATCTTCGCCAGAGCCATATATAAGCCGGTATTACCAGACGAAATAACAGCCTGCGACTCGCCAGACGCCACCGACTGTATAGCCAATCCCATACTGGATTGCTTTCCGGTCCGCAGAGCCGATATTACTTCCATGTCGGAAGTCACAGCAACATCAGTATGCCTTACTTCATACGAAATATCGCTAGGAAGAAGTGGGAGGCATTGTTTCAGTTTTTTTTCATCACCGAAAATTATGAAACGATACGAAGACGAACCAAATTCCGCCAACCCCTTGAGCACAGATTCCGGAGCACTGTCTCCACCCATGCCATCAATTGCTATCACACCGTGTTCCTGCAGCACATTTAACGTAGTCATAGTCAGTAGCCGTTAGGCATCTGGACTTTTATCGGTCAGAATCTGTTTGTCGTTGTACATGCCACAATAATTACATACGTGATGCGGTAATTTCGATTCGCCACAAACTGGACAATCAACGGAGTTGACCACCGTCAGAGCTAGATGCGATCTGCGCATATTTCTGCGGGACTTGGATATTTTTTTCTTTGGAACTGCCATGACACTCTCTCCTAAATCTAAAGCAATATATCACGATAAACTCGCGTACATATCTTCTACACAAAAATCACGTATTTTTCAAGATAAAAATACAAACTACGTTCGCATCTTGATTTTTTTATAAAGATATAGCTTTATATACCTTCTATTAATAAATTGGAGTAACACTTATAATAGTTTTGTAGAAGGGAGATCGTAATGTCCGTAGAAATTGATATCACTACCTGTAGCAAGGTTTGCATTTTTTCTTTTTTGTTAGCGTTAGGGAGCGGATGTAATGTGCAGGCAGCAGATTATGGTGAAGAGCCTGTACAAGCGGAGGAGAGTCAATGTAGTCCATACTCGAACTTTGGCGATGTTTCAGCTACTGTGGATGGACTTGAACCGCTCGTGCTTGAAGCAGATCTGGACACATTGAGGAGCTGGTATAACTGGCTGCATTGTGGCGTGCTACCTTGCGTTCAAAAGTGTGCAGCCAAAGGAGATCATGGATCAGAAGAAGCAACTGCGTGCGTGGAAAAGTTGAATCACATTATAGATGAGATTGGACAGAGAAAAGACGAGCTGGAAGCAAATCCAGAACTGTCTCCGCCAACCCTAGGTCTATCTCGGACATCTAACTTGCCGTTGAAGCCACCTTTATCATAGTAGTAATCGTCACCATGGAAGTAGAACTGAGGGGAATTCCCTCAGTCTTTTGCGAAACAAATGTAGCATTGATTGCTCATACGCTTACTGACTTCGAGGACGATTTTGAGAACTGTTTCCCTCAACGACCGAAGATTTAACGTTTGCTACACACATCTTTTTTGTAATCCCAAGAACTGTGACTACTACAGCCATAAAAACTATTATTATTTTTTTCGTTTCCATCTCTGTTTCCATCTCTAAAACTCCGCTAACGCTAATAAAGACCAGTATCTGTTGTTAACTATGATATATGGGTAAAAATATGTTTTTCGAGCTTTTTGTAAAAAAATATTTCACATGAAAAACAAAAAAAAGATGTTGACTTATATAACAACATATGATAGCCTGAAAATATTCTATGGTTTAAAGATGAAACAGATATTTTATTTTAATCATTTTTTCGCTCGAGTTACAGTCTCCTTTGTCGTGGCCTGACGGCCAATATTATTTAATCCCACACATTTTTATATTTTTGAGTTTTCACGAAAGTTCGCGAAATTATTTTAGGAGATTTTATTATGAGTGAATATAAGCTTATTTTTATGTATGGCTTTGCGCTATTCGGTATGTTTTTCGGAGCAGGAAATCTGGTGTTTCCCATTAAAATTGGGCAAATCACCGGAGAGCATTGGATGTTGGGAAGTCTTGGGCTAACCATAACCGGTATTATCTTGCCGTTTCTGGGGCTTTTCGTTGTAAAGCTTCACAGAGGTGACTATATGCGCTTTTTCGGTGGAGCTGGTTCTCTGGCGAAGCTTCTTTTGCCATTATTTATGTTATCTCTGCTGGGATCTTTTGGTGCTGTACCGAGATGTATTACGGTTGCATACGGCGGAATCAGCCAATTGATGCCAGGATTTTCTCTGGGAATTTTTAGTGGCATATTCTGTGGAATAGCGTATTTCGTTTCTCTGAAAGATCAGCGTATTATCAGTATCGTAGGCAAATGGATGACGCCGATTTTACTGCTGCTTTTGGCCATCTTGTTTATACTTGGTGCCACAACCGGTAATCCACAATTGGCAATGAACGCCGCTCTTGCTCAATCGTTTTGTGATGGAATCACAACCGGATATCAGACTATGGATCTACTGGCAGCGTTTTTCTTTTCCGCTCTTGTTTTTGCGCAAATACAGAAGACACTTCCTGAAGGAACGTCAGATAAAGACTTAATGGGAATCTCGATTAAATCCGGAATCATTGCCGTAATTCTACTCGCAATTGTATATATAGGAATGGTTTTTCTGGGATCGAATTTTTCCAGTCTCATAGCAAACATCGATCCGGCGCTAATGCTGACGACAATTGCAAGCCACACCATGGGGAGTCATGCAACTTTATTTATGGGAATAACGATAATGTTCGCATGTTTTACGACAGTAGTTGCTCTAAATGGTATTTATGCGCGATATTTACACTCTTTGTTTGGGCTAAAATCGGATAAGTTTAGGTTTATCTTGTTTCTGACCACGGCAACTTCCTTTGCGGTATCACTGTTTGATTTCAATGGAATAGCCAGATTTTTAGCTCCCATATTAGAGGCGTTATATCCAAGCACCATTGTTTTAACCGTAATTAGTATTTTTTCGAAAAAGCACCATACGATAAAGATAATATCGTTTTATGGAATATTGGCGGCAGTTATTTTGTATAAATTTTTTACATAAGGTGTATTGCGGGCGATGTGTACTCCAAAATCGCCTATATTTTTGTATGAATATGCTACTTTTTGTTAAAGATACTATTGAAGCATAGTCTATGTTTGTGCCATACTTCATATTTTAAACATGGAGAGTCCGATGTCAATAAAGAATTTGCCACTGGTTTTGATTGTTGTAATTATCGCATCGATATTTTTGCATCCGTTTATTCCATACGATGTGAAAAGCATCGTTTATGCGCTAAGTCTGACTATAAAATCCATCGTTCTTTTTGTATTGCCGTTTATCATCTTCGGGCTGCTTTTTAAAACGCTGGTGAAATTATCCAATCATGCGGTAAGTGTTTTGTTTTTGATTTTCGGAACTCTGTGTGCTTCGAATTTCTTCAATACATTTGTATCCTGCAATATAGGCTCACTTTTGTATCACTTTGATTTTGATATGGGAGGTGTTACCAATAACGAAAGTACACTGGAACCGTATTTTGAATTTTTGATTCCCAGTATCATAAAAAATGATTGGGCACTTTTCGGAGGTATCATCGCTGGGCTGGCGGCTTCCTACTACAATCGTGAAAAAGCGCTTTCGATTGCAGATAAAATAGACGCTATTGTACGAAATTTGTTTTCTTATATATCATTCCTGGTTCCGCTATTTATCATAGGATTCGTTGTAAAAAGTGCATCCGAAGGAAGTTTAGTAAATATCATCAAGAGCTATTCTTCGATTTTGCTTGTGTTTGCTATCTATGCTACTTTTCACACATTTATAGCCTACTATATCATCAATAAATTTTCGCTTAAAAAATGCCTTTCTTGTTTAAAAAACATGTTTCCCGCATGGTTGACGGCTGTCAGTACCATGTCTAGCGCTTTGGCAATGCCTGTTACAATTTTATCAACAGAGAAGAATGTAAAGAACAAAGAGCTAGCAGGCTCTGTCATATCAGCCACGGTAAATGTGCATCTCCTTGGAGACTGCCTTGCCATTCCAATAGTGGCATACGCTCTCTTGAAAAGTCACGGATTTGCTGAGCCGTCTCTATCATCGTATTTTGTTTTTACGGCGTTTTTTGTGATTGCAAAATTCTCAGTTGCAGCAATTCCTGGCGGAGGAATTCTTGTTATGATTCCGATACTAGAGAAGTATCTTAATTTTACACCGGAAATGTCCACACTAATAATTGCAATATACATCATCTTTGATCCTATTATTACTGGATTCAACGTATTGGGAAACGGAGCACTAGCAAAATTGATAGATATCCTGAGTCCAAAGTACGTGCGGTCCGAGCCGAACAGGCAATAATGGCTGAAAAGATGCCAGTAGCGCAACCATTTTTTAACTTTTATCTGCGATAATTTTAGTAGACTTCTTGCATAGCTTTTCTCTTCAAATGTAGTCGGTTCTGCAAGAAATCCAAGAGACTACTGCATAATGAGCTATTTTTTGCAAGAGCGAGAAAGAACGCAGCGCAGGACCGCAGTGTACTTCTTGTACATGAGGATCTGAGCAGCGGATCTGACGAAGCCAATTGCGAAAAAGAGCCATTATGCAGCAGTCATCTCTAATGAAACCGGAGATACTTTGTGAAACACCGCAGTCTTTTTACATGTCGAAGAAAAAACAAAGGAGGTGTCCTACTAGAATTTATTGCAGTTACCCCTGTGTTGATTGTTGTCCTATACACCATAATAGATCTATCAAAGTATTATCTTCGGCAATTCCAATTGGAAAATGCAACAAAATATGCTGCAAATATGATCCAAACTATCAGTCAGAAACGTCAAGATAAATCGATAACGACAGAAGATCTAGAACGAATATTTCATGCCGCTTTTCTTGGCATTTTTGTTGGAGAGAGTTCGCATAATAAAAAATACATGACCATAAAATATCTCAGAAGCGTAGAGGAAGAAGTGGAGGAAGGAGAAGAAGAAATAAAAAAAGGAATGCCAGTAGATAAAGCAAACATCATGTTTGTCAACTCGAAGAGTAATATACCAGTCGGTAACGAAGATGTGAGCTTCAATGGCGTAAGCCTCAGTAATAATCCTCTCGAAATCAATAGTAGTTCAGTAGATTCTGCAACGAACATATATAAGTACTTACCAATGAAAGCAAAAAGAGAAAAAATTCTACTGGAACTTGGGGTTCTCAATTCTTCTCCAGGTCTTTTGGGGATCTTGTTTGGCTCTCCACAAACTCCTCTAAAAGAAGATGGTATTATACCTATAAAAGAAGAGGATGATGATACAGTGCCACGCTACGTGTCCATAGGAAGTGTCATAACATTTGATCCAGAAGATGGATTGTTTATGGATCAAATAGCAAAAGCAGCGGCAGACGCTTTGAGAACTGCCCAAGACGCTATAGTTGCCCTACAATATGCCATAATAAACGGAGAAATCAATGAGATACAAAATGCCCTAATCGCCGTAACTCCCACAGACAACACTGTCCCCACTCCGGTCGACGCTATAACCGCCGCTCTACAAAATGTCTTAAACTTAACGCAAGATGATGCCACAAAGACCGCTCTACAAAAAGCCATAGACGCCATCCAAAATGCCAAACAAATTGCCCAACAAATTATCGAAGAACAGGAGGAAGCGGTGCGCCTAGAGGCTGAAGCTGAAGCCGCGGCTGCGGCGGAAGCAGGAACGGGAGCATAGTCAATCGTTTTTGAAAAATAATCAAAAAAATATTTCGAAATGGCATAGGGTTGTAGGCTGCGCCTGTATCAGCGCCAGTCAGAGCTTGGCAATAGACAACAAAAATTTTCCGAGCGATTTGTTCCGCAAGAAAACGATTAAAGAGACCGCTGCATAATGAGATATTTTTCGCAATTTACTTCGTCAAATCCGCTGCTCTGATCCTCATGTACAAAGAGTACACTGCGGTCCTGCGCTGCGTTCTTCCTAGCTCTTGCAAAAAATATCTCATTATGCAGCTGTCTCTTTAATCGTAAATTTCCCCTCGTGAATCGATTTTCACGATTAAAACTTCAACTTCTTTGTTCCGAATACGGTATATGACACGATAGTCGCCAACTCGCATCCGATAGAATCTTTTTAGATTGTGTCCCAATGGTTTGAATCTGAATGGATCAGTTGTCAATCTCTCATCGATCGCTCTCATTATCGCGTTTCTGATATTTTTCGGAATTTTTGAGAGCTGAAAAAATACTTCCTCGATATATTCAATCCTGTAGTTCATCAAGTCGCCTACGCATTTCTTCGGAACTAATTCTTGGCTTAGAATCGATATTTTCCATTTCGTTGATTAATTTTACGTAATATGCATCTTCGTCGTCTTCAATTCTTTTTTTGATAAAATCGGCACATACTTTCGATATCGATTGTTTCGTGTTCTTTGCTATCTGCTTGATAACTCCCAAAGTCGAGCTATCAAGGGCAATATTCACTCGTTGTTCAATAGTTGCCATGCGTCTATTCTCCACGGTTAATTATAGCATAAGTATATCACTAGTGATAAACAAAGTCAATTGTTCTCAATCGATTAATTTTTTTCCAGTTCTATCTTGCATTACCAGAACTGCGACAATTCCACCAACTGCTACAACTGTTATGGGAAGTATGGCTAACTTCTCCGAAATAGCCGTCAGATAGTTCATTATCAGAGTTGACGATCCTCCGAAGATTGCCTGCGCCAAACTAAGAGACAACGATACTGCTGTGCATCTCACATGTTTTGGAAACGCTTCTGAGAAAAACGCAGCTCTACATGAATAATACATTCCCAGAAATACACCATATACCACATTCATAATCATTAGAAAAGTAAAGGATTTTCCGTTGGACAGAAACATGTAGTATACGGACAGCGGTACTCCGATCATGCCAGCAATAAGAAAAGGCTTCCGTTTGAATATATCAGATAAATATCCACAGCAGAAAATTACGGCTGTAATGACTAAATTGGCATACATACTGCATTTCGTGGCTTCCTGCAGAGTTAAAAATCCTTCTCTTACAAAGTAGTATGGGAGAAAGGTTAGTAATGTGTAGAAGCCAATAGCGCTGAATGATGTTATGGCGATTGTGCATGTGACTTCTTTCTTATACTTTATCAACGAATCGATCATTGACGGTGTTGGTTCCTGATTGGAAGTATCTTTTTGAATGGTATTTTCTTTCTGTATGCTGATAAATGCAAATGGCACCAAAAGAATTGCTAATAGAAAAGGATATCTCCAGGCGAAGCTGTAGATTTCTTCTTCAGTAAAAAATAAATAGAGGATGACAAGTGCCTGTCCGGCCAATAGAACCCCTATCTGACATCCGGCATCGCTGAAACATCCATAGAATCCACGCCTGTTTTGTGGAGCTAGTTCAACGAGGTGTACCATTGCTGCCGTATATTCTCCGCCCATGGATATGCCTTGCAAACAGCGTAGGAAAATGAATGTTATTGGAGCATAAATTCCCCATTGGCTGGAATTCGGCAGTAATCCCATGCATATGGTAGGAACGGCCATTAGGAGTATGGAAAGGGATAGAGCCAATTGACGGCCAACTTTGTCTCCCATTGGGCCAAAAATAGCAGATCCTACGGGGCGAAAGAATAATCCAACTGATACGGCCAATAGGCTAACAACGGAGTTAAAATATTGATCCCCCATAGAAAAAAAATTCTTAGATATAACCACTAAAAATGGCATTAGCAGGCCAAAGTTATACCAAACCAACACATTTCCAACGGCTCCTAATATCGTTCCGTATTTTTTATTTACTTCTATCATTTATTTATCCATTCCTTTTAACTTTTACTCTTACTGAAAAACTCAAACATCGAAAATATATCTCGCATACCTTTCGGAAGACGTAGAAAACGGATCCAACGTCACGTTGGCACTATTCACCATAATTTCGACATAAATTTAAGAATTTACTACTTCTATGATCCTTTAGATTTCCGACATTTGACAAGGATAGAAGTGATGCTTTTATTTTATCTCCAACTGTTTTTATTACAGGGTCTGGATCTCGGTGCGCTCCTCCCATTGGCTCATTTATAATATAATCAATCATTTTGAACTTCATAAGGTCCTGGGCTGTAAATTTCAGTGCATGAGCCGCCTCCATTGCTTTTTCCGGGGCTCTGTAGAGAATGGACGCACATCCTTCTGGAGAAATCACCGAATATATGGAGTGTTCCAGCATCAAAATCGTATTGGCTACGGCAAGAGCCACGGCTCCGCCGGATCCTCCTTCGCCTATTACCGTTGCAACTATTGGACCTTTGAACTTCAGGGCTCTTTCTATGCATTTGGCTATGGCTTCAGCCTGTCCACGTTCTTCGGCTCCAACGCCAGGATACGCGCCGGCGGTGTCTATGAAAGTAATTAGAGGCAAATTAAATTTATCGGCTAGATCCATTAGGCGACATGCTTTTCTGTAGCCTTCCGGATGTGGCATGCCAAAATTATGTTTAATTCTTTCTTCCGTATCCTTTCCTTTTTCGTGTCCGAGAATCGCAACCGACATCCCTTTGAATTTTCCGATACCAGCGGTAATTGCAAGATCGTTGCCGAAAGCGCGATCTCCCGAGATTGGTATAAAATCATCCACAAGGATGCGGATATAATCTGACGTTTTGGGGCGTTCCTGATGTCTGGCTACGAGAATTTTTTCCCAAGGCGACAGTTCCGAATATATCTTTTTCAGGAGTTTTTTTTGTTTTGATTCAATGCGCTTGATCTCTTCTATCATGCTTAAATCTTTAGTATCCAGATTTTTTAGCTCTTTTATCTTTGCATCTAATTCAAAAATTATTTTTTCAAAATCAAGAATAATCATAATTTCGTTTATATCCACAGAACTCCAGACGATAACTCTAGCACAACTGTACTCAATCACGATAGATGGAACGTCAATTGGTCATACAATTATTCTCTTGACTTTTTCTAAGATTTAAAGTATACTCTAAATATGTTTTATTTTAGCCAATTTTATAGAGAGGTGCTATGAAGAAATTTTTGCTTTTATCAGTTGCTTTATGTGGATTGACATTGATTATTACTGGGTGTGCCAGAAACATCTCATCCTCCACTTATAATTCAGCAAAAATAGGAGAAGCCAACGATACCTATGAGTGTGTTGTCGTTAAGGTGCGTCAAGTTGCATTAGAGGAAGGGGATTCTCTGGGAGACAACCATATGGGAGCGCTCGGTGGAGGCGTTGTCGGAGGACTAGCTGGATCACAAATTGGCGGTGGAAACGCCCGTTATGCTACTGGAGCCGCTGGTGCTCTTCTCGGTGCAGTTGGTGGAGCATTTGCAGAAAAGGCACTTAAATCCCAGGACGGGTTGGAATACATCGTGAAACTTAACTCTGGCAAACTGAAAACTGTAGTGCAGGGAATGGATTCTCCTCTGAGCATTGGGCAACAGGCCATATTGATTGTTGATCACAAAGGACGGTCAAGAGTTATCGCTAGATAGTTGATGACTTCTATATTTATAAACTAATAACGGCGGAGGCTTTTGCGGCTTTCGCCGTTTTTTGTGTTTGAATGATCTGCATAGTTCAGACTTCCGATTACGCTTGCATCATTTGAAAATTTTCATTATTCATATTTTTGTAATAAGTACCATGTATTCTTATAGAGACTGCTGCATAATGAGATATTTTTTGCAAGTGCTAGGAAGAACGCAGACACTTGTGTCGTTGCGCAGGACCGCAGTGTACTAGATGTACATGAGGATCCGAGCAGCGGATCTGACGAAGCCAATTGCGGAAAAGATCCATTTATGCAGCAGTCTCTCAAGTGGTATGGTCTGGAGTTTGCTATGGACAGTTCAAAGTTTTTTTTTAAAGGTAGAGCGTTTTTTTTAGCGCTTATCGTTTTATTTTCACTATTCATTGGAATCATGTTCATGAAAAAAACTGAAAACATTATTGGTTTAATTCCAAAACTGAGAGGGGAAGTCTCCATTGGCAATGGATTTGTTATTACGCATACAAAAGACAATTATCCGCTCATAATAAAAGAAGACGATCCATTCAGCGGACAACAATTAAGATTTTCAGGATCTGTAAAGTCTGTGTTTTCAGAAACGGTTGCTGATTTATGCAATGGTAATGACATTATAATTGAGGTCGGTTCCTATTTTGGCTATAACTCGGTGCTTTTGGGAAAGAAACTAAAAAAAGGCGGTAAGATATATTGCTTTGAGCCAAATCCATCTATATTTTTATGCCTTAGAAAAAACGTAATTATCAATGACTTAGAATCACATTGTGTTTTGAAGAATATCGCCATTTCCAGCGCCAGCGGAAGCTGTAGCATAGAAGATTATTTCACGGTTTCCAAGCTGAAGGACGGTAGCTACACAAAACCACGCATGATAAAAGTCGCCTGTGATACTCTAGACGAAGCATTGGAGGACGAAAGGAAGGCGGTCGACATTCTGGCAACTGATGTCCCTGGTATTGAATTTTTAATTCTAAGCGGCGCTTCAAGAATACTGGAACATGACAACATCAAGGTCGTCTTTGCATTCGATAAAGATGCATCTTCGAAAAACACTGACGTGCGAACTGAATTAAATAATTTACACGCTCTTGGATTTCGCTTTTTCATCTCCAAAGGAAAAAAAGACATATCTCCAATAACAATCGATGAAATTATGGAAATGAAAAGCGCCGTACTCGTTCTCTCACGAAAACTTTTGTGATATATCAAGAGACTGCCGCATAATGGATCCATTATGCAGCAGTCTCTATTTTTCTTCTACTGGCAGCAGAATACTTTTGTGTTATTGCACGTTTTCCAGAAGAAAACGCAAAAGACTCCGCAGCGGGAGATAGAAAAGGCGAAAAGGAATAGGGACGATTTTTTGAGGAGGATAAACGATGAAAAAAAGTAATAGTCCATTGGGGCAGAGCTGGTCAGAGTATAAGGAGACACTGCTAAGCACAGAGTAGAAAATGGAAAAACCGATCCTCAACTTAGTACTATTTTGAAAATACTAGGAGCCTTTGGAAAGACCATAGCCATAGTTCCCAAACGCAATAAAATGGCTTGAAAGTGTCAATGCAATTTAGAAATGTCCGATTTTGTGGCCTAAACAATTAGCGCCCGCACTGCAATGACTGCCAATGCCGCAAACGCTTTGATTTTTTCTATCTTTTATTGTACAATAAGGCCGAACAAAAAATGGAGATATGCAATGAAAGAAGTATCGTATAGCGAAGCTCGACAGAATTTAGCTAGTATTCTGTCTACAGTATGCGCCGATAATGTGCCCGTGTACATCACAAGGCAAAACGGCGATAGAGCAGTAATAATTTCTGCCGATGCATATGAATCTATGAATGAAACAGCTTTTTTGTTAAGTACAACAGCCAATAGAGATATGATGTTTGAGGCACTGAGACAGGTGCAAGCAGGAGAAACAACGCCGGCAAAGGAGTTTTTCGATGAACTTGGTATTAAGCTCAACATTTAAAGAACATTTTAAATATTGGAAAAAGAACGACAAAAGAATTATTGAGAAAATATCTAGATTGGTAGAGGACATCGTGAGAAATCCTTTTTGTGGCATTGAAAAGCTAGAGCCGTTACAGTATGAATTTTCAGGATGTTGGTCGCGGCGCATCAACAAATACCATAGGATTATTTATAAGGTAACCGATGACGAAATAGAATTCATGTCATGCAGATTGCATTATGAGTGATTACAGTTCTTGCAAGTGCTTGCAGCATATGCGCCAACGTGACGTTGGATCCGCTTATTTTTAGCAATTACATTTTGCACACACTTCGGAAAGTAGAAAACGCCAGTTCGGCTCGGACCGTCACCTTGGCCTAAAAAACCTCCGATATAGTCGATTTCGCAGCAGGTCTCAATAATAGATCTGAACTTATTAACTAAAAATTAATTGACTCAGTATACACTTGTTGATAGCATGAACAGTCCTCAGGTGTATGCGATTGTGATGCTTGGTGTTTTATTGGGAGGATACCGTGTTGAATTTATTTAAAAAAAAGCGTGTTTTTTTAGAAATATTTGTTGTTTTATTGCTGGTGGTCAGTGGGTGTGATGAAAAAAAGCAGGCCACTCCTCAGCGGATGCCTCCACAAAAAGTTGGAGCATCTAGGGTAGTTAAAAAGAATGTACCGTTTACGATAGAAGCACCTGCTAAGATTACAGGTTCTCTCGAAATACAAGTCAGAGCTCAGGTTGGAGGAATACTCAAGGCAAGACTATTTAACGAAGGACAATATATAAATCAGGGCGAAAAGCTTTTTGAAATAGATCCAGAGTCTTACAAGGCAGCTTTGAGTAAAGCGCAGGGAAATCTGGCTCAGGCAGAATCAGATTTAAAAAGAACGACCCGTGACTACGACCGTATGAGCAAACTACATAATTCAAGGGCAATCAGTCAGAAGGAATATGATGATTCTCTGTCCGCAAAGGAAAAAGCTGAGGCAACTCTCAAGGCGGCAGAAGGTGCGGCAAAAGAAGCGGAAATCAATCTAGGATATACGGAAGTTAAAGCTCCTATTTCTGGGATCGTAGGTAAGGAGACACAATCTGTTGGAAGTTTGATTTCTCCAGCCGGTGAGTCTAGCCTACTGACAACGATGGTCCAAATTACACCTTTATATGCTGTTTTCTCCGTGTCAGGATCGGTTTTGAGGAGTATGGCCCAAAATCACGTGGCCGGAAAAATCAAGTTGCTTCCGGAAAGCGGCTACAAAGTTGAAATCTTAATGGCTGATGGAATGAAGTATCCCCAGGATGGAAAAATCATATTCATTGATAGTGCGGAAGATAATCTGACATCCAGTGTGTCCATAAAAGCTGAAGTACCTGGAGATGGTAGCCAGAAATATCTAATGCCTGGGCAGTTTGTTCGCGTAAGAATCGTTGGAGCTGAGTATAAGGATGCCATAGTTGTACCATCGTCTTCGTTTATTTCAACTCAGATGGGATACGTGGTTTATGTGGTGAAGGAAGATAATGTCGTCGAGGTGCGGCCGGTAAAAGCGGAAATAATTGGAAATGAAGCCATTGTGGATTCCGGAGTTGCAGAAGGAGAGGTCGTTATTTCTGAAGGAATCGTAAAAGTACGACCAGGAAATCCTGTCAACGCCGAAATTAAAGAGGCAGCAGTTGAAGAGGTTGCGCAACCTATATCCGATGATTTTTTAGACCAACGTGACGTTGGATCCGGTGGTCATGACACGCATGTGCTGCAAGCACCGACGACAAAAATACCGGATAGAGGAAGGTTACACGACGTGTCTAGTGAAGAGGTTGCCAAATAACCAGCGAAAGGAGCACATATGTTTTGTCGTTTTTTCATAGATAGGCCGATTTTTGCTACGGTTGTTTCGCTTATAATCACGCTTGCGGGAATTATATCCATTGCTAATCTTCCGGTGGAGCAATATCCGAATTTGGCTCCTCCAACAATAATGGTTGATGCAAATTATCCAGGAGCAAGTCCGGAAGTCATATCCGAAACGGTTTTGGCACCGTTAGAGCAAAAAATAAACGGCGTCGAAGACATGATATACGTGAGTTCTTCGGCTTCAAGTGGTGGGAGAGCTTCGATTTCTGTGTTTTTCAAGGTCGGATCAGATCCTGATAAGGCAATGATCAACGTAAATAACCGCGTGCAGATGGTTACAGCAACGCTTCCGGAGGACGTTCGCAGATTCGGAGTGACCGTAAGCAAGAAATCTTCCTCTTTACTAGAGGTGCTGAATCTCTATTCCACCGATAGTCGCTACGACTCAACATATGTTGGTAACTACGCAATTTTAAACATCGTGGATCATCTCAAGAGATTGGAGGGAGTGGGAGACGTCGTAGTCATGGGCGCCAACGACTATTCCATAAGAGTCTGGCTAAAACCGGATAAGATGGCCAAAATGGGACTGACAACCAACGATATAGTTGCAGCTATCTCTACCCAGAATATGCAGCGTTCGGCTGGAGCCATTGGAAAAAGTCCCACGAACGTCAAGGTGGAACGCAGCTACATCATTACCACAAGCGGTCGATTTTCCGACGTAAAACAATTTGAGAATATCATTCTGCGAGCCAATTCAGATGGGACGTCTCTGCGATTGAGTGACATTGCCGACGTTGAGTTAGCTGCCGCTTCCTATGATATAATTGCCAATAGTGCTGGGTATGATGCATCTCCAATGATGATCTCACTGTCTCCAGGAGCAAATGCTCTGGCAACAGCCGACAGAGTGAACAATAAAATGGATGAGTTATCAAAAGGCTTTCCAGAGGGAATCAAGCACAAGGTCGTTTTCGATACTACGGGATTTGTGAAGAATTCTGTGAAAGAGGTTGTGAAAACGCTATTGGAAGCGGTTGCATTGGTCTTCCTGGTGGTTTTAGTCTTCCTGAAAAATTTCCGAGCGACCATTATTCCATGTCTTGCAGTTCCGGTATCGATCATAGGAACTTTCGCCGGCATGATGATGCTTGGATTTTCCATAAATACTCTGACTTTGTTCGGACTTGTCCTGGCCATAGGAATGGTCGTTGACGATGCGATTGTGGTCATAGAAAACGTTGAACGCCTAATGACACAGGAAAAACTACCGATTAGAGAGGCTACAATTAAGGCTATGGACGAAGTCGCTGGAGCTCTTGTGACAATCGTGTTGGTTTTGTGTGCGGTGTTCATTCCTGTAGCATTCATGGGTGGATTAACGGGAGTGATGTATAAGCAATTTGCCATAACCATAGCAATTTCAGTGGTTATATCAGGCATATGTGCACTGACGTTAACTCCAGCTCTGTGTGTGGTATTTCTGAGCGAACATAACAGTACGACGGGTGTTGCTTCCAAAAAATTCTTTCGATTGTTCGATTGGGTATTTGAGAAAATAACCAATGGATACCTAAAATGCGTTAACTTTTTCATAAAATATAAATCCATATCTTTCGGTTGTATATTTGCGACTCTGTTTGCCATCGGTTTTCTACTAAAGAGTATCCCTGGATCATTAGTGCCGGATGAAGATCCAGGAGTTGTATTAGCTGCTGCCATAATGGATCCTGGAGCATCCCTTGATAGATCGCAGAATGTTATATCAAAAGTTGCAGATGCAATATCAAAAGATCCTTCCGTTGCTGATTCCTCCACAGTTGCTGGATACAGCTTGTTGGGTAGTACGGTCTCCACCAATGCAGCAACAATGTTTATAAAATTGAAGGATTGGAGCGAAAGAACAACTCCTGGTACATCTTCTCAGGACATCGTGAAGAAAGTATTTGGAATTGGCATGGGAATTACGGACGGAATGGTGATTGCCTTCGTTCCTCCTTCAATTATGGGTATGAGCATGACTGGAGGATTCGAGGCATATGTGCAGAGAATCGGAGACACCAACAGTAAGGCGCTGGAAGATAAAGTAAATGAGTTGATTGCGGAAGCTTCCAAAAGACCGGAGTTAGCTGGTCTTAGGACGACGTTTAACGCGAGTTCTCCGCAGTTCAATCTTGAGGTAGACGATCTGAAAGCAATGTCGCTGGATGTTCCGATAAATGAAATCTATGATACGATGGCCGCCACTTTTGGTGCAAAATACGTGAATGATTTCTCGAAATTTGGGCGTGGATTTAAGGTGATGATGCAGTCTAAGGGCGATTATCGTTCGTATCCGGAACAAATAAAGGAAATCTATGTGCGTTCGAAAAAAGGAGCAATGATTCCAATCTCTTCCTTTGTGAAGCTTACTCCAACTGTGGGGCCTGACGTTGTCGAAAGGTTTAACGTATTTACAGCCGCTAAAATACAGGGAGATCCAGCTCCAGGCTACACTTCTGGACAGGCGATTGCCGTTATGGAGGAAGTCTCGGCTAAAATGCTAGGGGGCGGCGAATACGACATATCGTGGACGGGATCGGCTTATCAGGAAAAACTTGCAGGAGGAAGCTTTGTAAACGCTATGCTTCTCGGTTTATTGGTTGTGTTTTTGATATTGGCGGCTCAGTATGAGCGCTGGTCACTTCCTTTTGTGATAATTTTAGCAGTTCCATTTGGAATATTGGGAGCGGCGTTTACCGTTTTTCTGAGGGGATACAGCAATGATATATATTTTCAGATTGCGCTCATAACGCTGGTGGGATTGTCCGCTAAGAACGCTGTTCTTATTGTGGAATTCGCAGTTATGTTCCGAGAGGCCGGAGAGTCAATTGTCAATTCCGCCGTAAAGGCTGCAGCCACACGATTTAGACCGATTATCATGACATCGCTTGCATTTATTTTTGGATGCCTGCCGCTCATGATTAGTACCGGAGCCGGATGCGCCAGTAGAAACTCTCTCGGTACTGGAGTTGTAGGTGGAATGATCGGAGCAACGGTTTTAGCTCCTCTCTTCATTCCGCTGCTGTTTGTTTTGGTTACTTCTGTAAGTGAAAAGTTGAGAGGAAAAAAGCATGCGTGAGCTAACTGGATTAAATAAGAAGTTGAATTTTCTTTTTTCTGGATTCCTACGCTCCTTCGGGGCTCTGAATGAGTGGTTGCACCACGGGCATTTTTTAAGTAACGCCAGTGCGGCACGCATCTACGTAGGGATCCAGCTGAATAAAATCCATATTCAAGCCTTAATTTTGTATGTATCTGTATTGCTTCTTACAGGTTGTGAGGTTGGCCCAGATTATAAGGCTCCCAAGTTAGACTTGCCGCCGGCGGATGCGAAATCAAATACGACAGCCAAAGAAGTTCAAAAATTTATGTCTCAAAAATGGTGGACCGTCTTCCATGATATTTCTCTGGATAAATTGGAGACGATGGCTATCGAGCGCAATGCGAGTATTAAACTTGCTATCGAAAGTATTAATGAGGCAAGGGCGTTGGCTGGCGTTTCCAGAGCAGAACTCATGCCATCTGTAGAGATGAAAGGATCTGCAGATAAAACTTACGCATCAAAGAACACCACAAAACCATTTGGTAATTCGCTTGATTATCTTGGAAGAGCCGGAGTTTCCTATGAGATTGATCTTTTTGGAAAATATCGGAAAGCGAACGAGGCTGCTAGAGCAAATCTACTGTCCTCCAGAGCTGCTAAGGAAGTGGTTATGCTGACCGTAACCGCGGACGTAGCGAAGTCCTATTTTAACATAAGAGCTTTGGATGCTAAATTGGCCATTGCCCGTAGAACGCTTCAATCGCGTGAAGAAAGTTATCGGGTGCACAAAAGCAGATTCCGCAACGGTTATTGTACGGAATTGGATTGTCTCCGCCTAGAAGCCGAGATGGCGTCCGTAAAGACAACAGTTCTTGATCTTGAAAGCTCGTTGGAGAAGGCGGAGCTTGCTCTTAGCATCTTGATTGGTAATTCCCCAAGGGAATTTATGTCCAAGAAAATAACTCGGGGTTCATCTCTGGAGAAATTGAGAATTCCATCTGATGTTCCTAACGGAATTCCGTCGGATCTTATTGCTCGGAGGCCGGACATCGTAGAGGTTGAGGGGAAGTTGATTGCAGCTAATGCAAGAATCGGTGAAGCAAAAGCGGCACATTTTCCGTCCATTTCGTTGACGTCGGCTTTTGGTTTCGAGAGTAAATCCCTCACAAACTTGTTCAGCAGTGATTCGGGTATGCTTAAATTCGGCGGCGGTCTTTCTCTGCCAATATTCAGTGGCGGAAAGCTCTCTGCTCTGGAAGAAGTAGCCAAGATTCGCTACAGAAAGGCGCTTTTGGATTACACCGGAGCTGTAAAAGTTGCGTTTCGGGAAGTGTTAGATTCGTTGGTATCCAGAAGACAAAACCGCGAGATTGTTGTGTCCAGAACCAGACAGGTTAATGCATTGAAAAGGAGCTATTCTATAGCATTGGCGCAAAAAGAATCTGGTCTGATCGGCATGTTGGATTTGCTCGATGTCGAGAGAAATTTGTTGGGAGCAGAAATGGAGTTGGTGGGAGCACTTCAGAATAATTTGAACGCAGTTGTAGACTTGTGCAAAGCGCTAGGAGGCGGCTGGACAAAAGATGCACTAAAATTAAACTAGACCAGTTGCTCATTTGTGCGGGATTAAGGAGACCATAAATAATTTTGTGTAAAGGCTTGGAACCATCCTCCGTCTAAGCTGCCATTTTGTTCAACCTAACGTCGAACAGGATAATCAACCAAAATTCCAGTGGATTAACTACCACAAAGATTTAACTTAGAATAAATTTTTTTAATTTGCTTGCTAGGCTCGAGAGGGATCACGTCATCATCACCGAAAACCTCACAAAATTGGTTGTGTCCGGCGGA
>BNWK01000012.1 GCA_025998775.1 Alphaproteobacteria bacterium
TGAACGTTTGTGGAAGGTAATGAACAAATATACAAGAAACAACAGATTTTTCAAAACTGCCACAGAATTCAGAGACTGTATAAAGTCATTCTTCAAAAAAACATGGACTGATATTGCCCAATCAATGCGCAGTTGTATTACCGACAAGTTTCAAGCCATCACAAAACCAAACTTCTCAACTTGATTGGGTATATTAATCAGTTCCACTACTTCTTCTATACCATATGGTGAGGTTTGCCAGTTACCGCTCCTGGTGTGATCTTTCAGAATTTGTAACGCTTTAATCCCAGAGTGGCTTAAGAACTGACCATCGTACCTGTCATACTTGTCGCATCCACAAACGATCGTGCAGGCATAGTTCGCTATCGTTTTGAGCTTTTCAGCTAAGTCGGCCAAAGCCGAAGACTGTTCCGGAGTCAGTTGAGATCCATTGGCACGTGTTTCAAGACATTGCCGCAGTATAGGTAATACATGGTGTGTTGGCCCAAGAGGTTTTGGTCTAGGGGTATCATGGCTACCCTCCCCTTTCTCAAGGCCTTTATTGTCCTCAGGAGTCTTGTTTTCAGTCGCAGATGTCTTCGTTCCATCAGATAGGACAATTGGTGCAGGCAGAGATAGCTCGCTAATTATATCACTTTCCGTCATTCTAAACAGTAGTTGCCACACGTCGCCATATTGAAGCTTGGCAAGCACTTCGGATATCGTTCTTTTGTTTTTACGCCAGTGCGGCGTAGCATCGACATATTGCAGCAAGTTGTTCAGGACAGAGGTGTCGAAGTGCTTCAAAAATTCTGGGTCTTCCGTACTGTAATCGCGGATCGTACGAGCATAGTCCACTATTTTACCAATCCGAACCGCAAATTCGCCAGCCCCATTAGTTGGCTTCTGGCAGTCAATATCTTGGTATTCAGGGTCAGTGCTGCAGTATTTCCAGTCTGGTAGCCAACCGTTGCTTGACCCTTTTCCGGTTATGTATGACGCAACTTCAGGTAGCGGTCTAAATTGTTCATTGGCATCCTCCATGGCAGCCGCAGGACTAACTTGGGATAGCGTCATCATTACGCATGTGCTATATATCAAATTTTTCATTTCTTCTCCTATATTTATAAAAAAAACATACCATAAGGATAACAAAAAAACGGTTTGTCAATCATTTTTTGAGAGTTTTTTGCAAAAAATCATATGCTCTTGCAATTTTTTATTTTTTATGAAGCACTATCACACAGTCAAACGAATGATTTTCTCATATGCTATCCTCTATTATTTCATATTTATAAAAGAACAGCAGACTCTTTGCAAAATTATATGCTTGACTGTGTAGTAGCAGCCGATGATCCTGTGCGGCGTCAAACCGAACGAAGCGCCGGCAGGTAGAGGACGTTTCGAGCCTTGGCGTAAAGCAACACACGTTATCGCAGAAGCATCAAAAAAGAGAAGGCGACTCCGTAAGGTTACCTTCTCGTTTTTGTTCTGAAAGAACTTTTTTCAGCTCTTTTTTATGCATTTTCCCAAAAAACTTACGTTCCCGTTCTTTTTCCACTGGCTCGAAGCATTCCCATCTGGAAAGTTATTTTCTACTTTTTTTTCGCTGTAGTTTTTTTCGGCGGAGTTTTTTTCGGCGGAGTTTTTTTCGCCGCCGGTTTAGCCGCAGCTTTCGCCTTAGCTTCCTTCAACGCTTTTTCGGCTGCCGCTGCTCTAGACGCCTCTGATGCCGCTCTAGACTCTGCCGATGCCGCTCTAGACTCTGCCGTGCTCGCTCTAGCGTTCGCTTCCTGCAACGCCTTCGACTGGTCCGGTTCCGGAATTGCTGCCGAAGACACAGTCCCGGCTTCAGGCTGAACGCCTGAAGCGACACCCACTGTCGCGATTTTCATCTCGGTCACTTTGTTATCTGCCCACTCGCCAGCTGCCTTCAAGGCGTCAGCGATTTTCATCATTTTTACTTTCAGAGGTTTGTCATCAATTCCAGGTGTAATCGTCACAATGTGTTCCAATTTGGCTATTTCTGCGTAGACATCGGCATCGGTTACTACCTGAACAAGCGGTAGTAGGTTCTGAACTACTGCCGCCGCCTCCTCGGTGTCAGGCGTAATGTCGTCCATTTTCCTTATATGTAATATAGATTCGTAGCAAACAGCAACCGTTCTCAGAAGTTCCAGAAGTGGTTTCATTGTGTCCGAACCTGCGAATCTTTTCTTTTCGATATCCTCCAAGTTTTTTATGACAGCCTCTAACGCTGGCGATGCTTTGGCCATGTCGCTAGCGTGGGTCGGATAGTCCATATCTAATTGTTTCTTAGCGGTAGAGTCGTTCCACCCGGTTCTGTGTTTACTACCAGGAGCCGATCTTCCGCTCCCAGTTCCAAACAACGGCCCCGCATCCACGTCTACAATACCAGCCGCAAACATGAGTGCAATAGCTGATCCTATTACTAACCTTTTCATTTTTCCTCCTATATAATGGTTATCGTGGTTAGTGTAGCAATCAAAAATTAAAAAAACGTTAATATTTAGAAAAAACATAAAAATATATTCAGTTTTTCCTAAAACAAAACACGCATATACCAAGCCCCAACATAATCCGACGACATGCTAACACGATTTCCATGACAGAAACAAGGCCAGCGTAACGCTGGATTCGACGGTTGCACCACAGGCACTTCTATACGTCGCAGCTGCATTGGTAAGCGGATCCAACGTCACGCTGGCGTCACGTGGCGGCATGCTGGTGTTGATAACCTGTGCATAAGTCGGTATTTATCCACATCCAAACTTGTTAATACTTTGTTAATAAATAGCGTTATTTTAGGATATCGGTTTTTATGCACATTTCGTTAACAGATTATTAACCTTTCTATCCAATGGGATCAAAATTATTAAGGAAATATTAACCTTAACTAACAAACGGTTAACATCCTTACATCGTAGTAATCCTTATAACACACATTATGCATAAGACCATCATCTACTCCAAAATTTATATTGAAATGTTATTGTTATTAGTGTAGAACATAACTATAAGATTTCGAACGGGGTGTGGCGCAGTCCGGTAGCGCGCTTGCTTTGGGAGCAAGATGTCGGAGGTTCGAATCCTCTCGCCCCGACCAGCTATGAATTCGAGAATCGAGTAAAAACCGTTAAACATCTAGGCATCTGAAAGCATTTTTAGAACAGCCTTGGAAAAATAATTTTAGAAAGGCTCGTATTGATTTATTTTATTTCTTAGAGTTTTTATTGAGATTCCTAGCGATTCAGCTACTCGTTTCTTTCTTCCCTTGAATTTTTCTAGTGTTTCTAGAATTACTTCTTTTTCCATTTGTTCGAGAGTTTTTGGTTCATGGAGATTTTCGTTACTTACATCTGCAATGACTGTATCCAGAATAATATCCTCTCGACTTAACACACTGCGCGGAGATAATAAAACGCTTCTCTGAACAACGTTTTCTAATTCTCGAATGTTACCGTTCCACTTTTCAAAATGCAAAAACTGCTGCGCGCTGACAGAGAGAGTTTTCTTTCCGCCAGAGTACTTCCTACAAAAAAACTTAGCGAGTGGTATTATATCTCCTTCTCGATCCGAGAGTTTTGGCATATTTATGTTTATAACATTCAATCTATAAAACAAATCCTCCCGAAAAGTACCTCTAAGAACTGCTTGCTTTAGATTTCTATTACTGGTAGCTATAATTCGCACATCTAATTTTACCAACGAATTGCTTCCCAAAGGAGTTATTTCCCGCTCCTGAATAACTCGCAGTAGTTTCGCTTGTAACGACAATGACATTTCGCTTATTTCATCCAGAAGGATCGTACCAAAATTGGCCTCCTGAAATTTACCTATTCTTTTCTGTAAAGCATTTGTAAACGCTCCTTTTTCATGACCAAACAGCTCAGATTCCAGCAATTGATCTGGTATTGCCGCGCAATTTATTGCCACAAAGTTTTTGTTTGCGCGATCGCTCTTGCCGTGAATGTACTTTGCTACAACTTCTTTGCCAGTTCCTGTTTCTCCGGTAATTAATATTGTTGCGTTCGTAGAAGCGATTTTTTTGGCCAATTGAAATATATTTATAGTAGAGCTATCGCTGACAATTGGCCATATAAGATCTTCTGCTATTTTTTCTACGATTATATGAATCTCACTCATTTGTCCAAAGCCAACGATGGTTTCGTTTAAAAAAGTTCTTTTATAGTTGGTGTTGAAGGTAACGGAAACCACATGACTTTGTGTGTCACTCGATAGTTGATCGACCAACCTGCTATCAATTACAACAATATCGCTTTCTTCCAATATAAGATCACAATTTCTTTTGAAATAATGAGATCCGCAGCCAAGCTCATCTGATAACCTTACAAGTTTAAACAAGTGATCTTCTAACTTTTCACCAATAATAATTATACGCATTTCAAAACCACCTCACGCGAAGAGGCTAGCATTACTTTGTAAATTATTGGTTAAAGACGCCAAGAGTAAAGACGGAATTACCAGCAATCTTGGATTTTATTTTTTTGATAAAATCTAGAGACTCCTTCGAATGAACTGACTGTTCCATTACAAGTATTGTCTTTTCAAATATCCAACCAACTTCCAAAAGATGCTTGATTGTGTGCTTCATGGATATGTTTTCGAAATATGGTGGATCGAGAAACGCCACATCACAGCATTTATTTTTCTTGGAGAATGTTAGTTTATTTATATCAGATAAAATGACAGTACTACATTCCGAAGCATTTAACTTATCAATATTTGATCGCAAAACACCTATTGCTTTTCTATTTTCATCAACAAAGTATGCATGCGCTGCTCCTCTAGAAATAGCTTCCAAGCCCAAGGCTCCTGATCCAGCAAAGCAATCGAGAACTACCTTTCCACAAAAAAACTCGCCAAATTCACAGTCGATTTGAGACGAGTCCAAAATATCAAAAACCGACTGCCGAAAGCGGGACAATGTTGGCCTTGCAGAATCCGGAGAATCTATGTGAAGTCCTTTGTATTTTCCAGCAATAATTTTTATTCCCATTTTTCTAATCCGATCTGATAGAGAGTAATTATATACACATTTAAGTTCAGAAGTTGGAATTTTGTGAATTGCTGGATTGCTACGATCTCTGGAGGATGACACTGTTTATGTTACGTCGTCCAGAGGGCTAAGGATTTTAAATTAGACTACAACACAAGTAAGGAATTATTATCGAATAAAATGGACAGACAACATCATAAATGAACTTGTGTCGCTTCATCTACACGGAAGTAATACATCCAGTATGTTTGGTCACGATTGCTCAGTTTCCAACGGAGTATGTATCGGACTGGAACTGGTACTACTGAGCCGCAATTTGGTATCACGGACGTCAGTAAATTTGCGCTGTCCCACCGGAGGTTCACGCTTACAACGAGGTTGAAACCGGACACCTTGTATTGGGGGTAGCTGCGTCGAGATTGACATGCTGCGAATTTCAGCGTCAAACGACGATCGGTACCAGTCCAAAGCCATTGCCTCTTCATTTCGAGCATAGTATGGCTTTACTTTGTTATCTGAGGGCGCAATATGCTGAATCGGGCCACAAGTCATAACTTCATTGAATTTATAGGATTCGCTGAGCACTTAAAACCGGACATTTCTAAATTGCGTTGATATACGATGCCCAACTAGTACACAATCAATGTTATAATTGTTAATGCGTATCTAGCGATTGCTGTCCGGATAAATTAGAGAGATGGCTTGTTTTTTCTGGATTCCTACGGGCCTTTGGCCCTCTGAATGACGAGAATTTTAATGTTTTCCGTCATCCAGTGATACTCGTGTCGGTGGAGCGTAGCGACGTAGGGATCCAGGGCTGGCGGTAAAGCCACTTAATCGACAATCATAAAGTAGACTGTTTACTAGTGGAAGATCATCGAGAAAACGCTGTTAGTCTAACCTTTACTCCTGGAGTTCTGGAAGGTCTTGAAAGTCGTCAAGAAGAGACGGATCCTCTATGGACTCTATGTTCACTACTGGTTTTCCATGGATGACGTTTTTAACGGCCAATTCCACGATTTTTCCGTTGTTGGTCTTTGGAACCCCTCGAACCTTTATGATTTTGCTCGGAACGTGGCGTGGAGTAGCATTCTCCTTGATAATCATCTTGATTTTTTTCTTTATATCGTCGGTCAGCTCAAGATCAGGTTTTAGAACGACGAACAAGATGATTCTTTCGTCGTTGTCCCATTGCTGTCCTACAGTAATGCAATCAATAACCTCTTCCACTTTTTGCACCTGAGTATATATTTCTGCCGTGCCAATTCTTACGCCACCTGGATTCAATACCGCATCTGCTCGGCCGGAAATAAACACACCGTTGTGTTCTGTCAGCTCTATCCAGTCACCGTGGCACCAGACATTCTCGAATTTGGAAAAATATGAGGAGATTAGTTTCTTATTATCTACGTCTCCCCAGAACTGCAATGGTTGCGATGCGAATGTCGTGATACAGGTCAATTCTCCTTGTTGTCCTATTGGCATTTCTTTTTTGTCTGGATCGTATACTTTGACGTTCATTCCCAAGCCAAATCCCTGCATTTCACCAGAAAACACCTGAGATATTGGATTTCCCATCACGAAGCTGGAAACGATGTCGGTCCCCCCCGAGAATGAGTTCAAATGAACGTCAGTTTTTATTTTGTTATACACGAATTCACACGCTTCGGCACATAGCGGAGATCCTGTTGATCCTATTGTTCGTAGAGTCTCAAGTTTGTGGCTTTCCATAGGGCAGACGTCACTTTTTAGCAACGTATCCAAATATTTTGCTGATGTGCCAAAGAACGTCATTCCGCAATCGTCAGCCATATCAAACAAAATATCCGCTTTTGGGTGTAGCGGATTTCCCTCATACTGCATAAGCGTTGCATTCTGAGCGAGGATAGAGGTTGCCCAGTTCCACATCATCCAGCTACAGGTGGTGAAATAGAACACGCGGTCATTTGGTTTTATGTCGCAGTGGATCAGTTGCTCCTTTTTGTGCTGCAGCAATGTGCCTCCCCCACCGTGTACAATACATTTGGGAACTCCAGTCGTTCCAGATGTAAATAGTATATACACTGGATGGTCAAACGCTACTTTCTCAAATTTCAGCGTAGGAGCTGGACCACTTCCAAGAAATTCAGGAAACGAAAGAACATCTGTCCTGTTTCCGGCCGGATAACCGCAATTTATAAATGGAATAATAATAGTTTTCTCTATGCTTCTAACTTGCTCGACAACATTCTTGATTTTCTCGAGATTGTTGAACTCTTTTCCTTTATAAAAATATCCATCTACGGCGAATAATATCTTTGGTTTTATCTGTCCGAATCTATCAAGAGCTCCTTGTATTCCGAAGTCCGGAGAGCAGGACGACCAAATCGCTCCAATACTAATGGTAGCCAGTGCAGCAATGGTTGTTTCTGGCATATTGGCAACATAGCCACTCACTATGTCTCCCCTCTGAACTCCGAGGTCGCGCAGCGCCGCCGCCGCCTTCGCAACGGAGCCATACAAATCTTTCCAGGAATAGATCCTCTTAATCTTATCCTCTCCCCAAAATATCAGCGCCGGAGCATCATCCGTGCGCTTCAGGAGATTCTCGGCGAAATTCAACTCTGCATCCGGAAAATATCTGTGTTCCCAAAATTTTCCAGCTTTGTTAGATATTCTTTCGCCTCCTTTCGTGCCGATGATGTCACCAAAATCCCAAATTGCATTCCAAAACAGTGTTGGATTTTCAACCGACCATCTCCACAGTTCATGAAAAGTTGATCCAGTAAAACCACACTTTTCGGTAACTAAGCCTATGAACTTTGTTGCATTGCTGGCATCGATTCTCTCCCTTGAAGGAGTCCATAACAATTCATGTGACATTTCATGATTCCCTTTTGTCTATGTATGCAATGATAACTCAACAAGGTTAATTTTATGTTAATAATCCAAAAATAAATTATTTCTTGTCTTTTATGTGCATAACTATAACTGCATGAATGACAAATTGCATTTGTTGCAATTCTCAATTTCCAGTCATTTATCAGATTTGGCAGGCTATTTGGTTCCGTCAGATACCATAGTATCGAGAAGCAGTAAAATTTCAGTTAATGGTTGAAAATTTTTGCGATTTTTTAACGCTTTTGTTGGAAAATGGTACATTGTAGAAGAGGTCCTGCGTGCATCGGGAAATCTAAAAACTCAGTAATTCCAGAGCTTCCACAAACTCCTAGAGGGTAAGCTAATAAATACCGTAAATCGCCTTGCTCACTTGTTCTTCGGCAGGATTGTCGGCGGCATCGTCACTTTGTGTAGATCCGAGCACTCCTTTATCGGACATTTTCTGCAGATTACCTTTTTTCTTAGTAGATAATGCTGCGTCGTTTCTGCCGTCGTATTCATCTTCTTTAAAGGCCTCCATTATGGAGCTTCCTCCAGGCAAAGGAGCTCCTCCGGTTTCCAGATCGATTTTTCTAAGTTTTATTCCCTGGGGAACTCTAAATGGTTTTGGTGTAAGAAATTTTTTTGCTTCTTTCATGAAACTTATGAAGATAGGAAGTGCCTCAGATGCTCCGGTGGCATTTTTCCCCAATCCCTTAGAAGGATCGTCAAAACCCACGAACACTCCAACAGCTATATCCGGGGTAAACCCAATGAACCACGTGTCGCGACTTTCGTTACTTGTGCCTGTCTTTCCGGCAATCGGTATGTCCAGTACTCTTGCACTTCCACCAGATCCGCGGAGTATGACTCCTTCCAGCATCGATATCATCTGATAAATGCTCTGCTCACCCAATATCTGCTGGCGATAATCGTTTAATTTCGGAGGAAGCTCAACATCAAATTCCGCATCACAGTCGGACGATTGATCTGTTATTCGATATATCGTGTTTCCTCTTTTGTCTTGCACATAATCCACCATTGTTGGTGTGATGCGTTTTCCACCATTGGCGATCATTGCGTAGGCTGCCGTTATTTTCAGTAGTGTTGTTTCTCCGGCTCCCAGAGCATAGGACAAAAGACGTGGCATATCATCAAAAATCCCAAACAGGCTGGCCATTTTTGCGATTTTGTCGATGCCGACTTCCTGTGTTATCCTTACAGTTGCTGTATTTATTGATTTTTCCAGAGCTCTGCGTAGTGTTATTTTCTCTATATAAGATCCGTGATAATTTCTCGGCTTCCATAAGCTTGATGCTCCAGTATCGATTGCGATAGCCTCGGAGTCGATAATAGAGTTGGGAGAAAATCCATTTTCCAAAGCAGCCAGATATACAAACGGCTTGAATACGGAGCCACATTGTCTCATGGCTTGGGTAGCTCTATTGAATTCGCTTATGGAAAAATCGTAGCCTCCCTGCATAGCAAGAACCCTTCCGGTATTCACCTCCATTACGACAATGCCTCCTTGAACAAATGGCACCTGACGTACATTGAATTTTGTTGATTCTTTATCTTCGCTATCTTTCACTGCCGACACCAGGATTACGTCACCGACATTTACTTTGGCACTTATCCATTTAACATCTGCATCGGCAATTTCTCTATCATCTCCGTTTTCTGTTATTATGCTGATTTCCTTTCCGTTTTTTTTCGTCACTACTGCTTTCTTGAATTCTTCGGATCCTGCCGGAGCTTCGATTGTTTTTAATTCAGACTCCACATCATCGTCATCTATGTCATCAATATCTATTTTTCCAATTGGACCTCTCCAGCCGAACTTTCTATCAACATCTTCCAAACCTTTTCTCAGAGATTTATAGGCGATATTCTGAAATCTCGCATCCATGGTTCCACGGATAATGAGTCCATCTGTGTTCAGACTACAGGACGGAAACTTTTCCATGAGATGCTTTCTTATTTCCTCAGAAAGATATTCGGCATTGGCTGTTTTTTCAGATGGAACCATTTCGAGTTTTTCTCGCTTGGCTTCGGTAGCTTCATCTTTTTTAATGAATCCCTCCTCCTGCATTCGGTCAATCAGCCAGTTTCTTCGTTCTACAGCTTTTTCCTTATGCTTTACAGGATGATAATTATTCGCTCCCTTAGCAAGAGATGCCAAATATGCGCATTCGGCGATCGTTAGTTCATCTACGGTCTTGTTGAAATATACTTTTGCTGCAGCAGCCACACCGTGTGCTCCGACTCCAAGATATATTTGATTTAGATACAGCTCCAGTATACTTGGCTTGGACAACGCCATTTCTATTCTAATCGATAGAATCGCCTCTTTTATTTTTCTAATGTAAGATAGTTCGTTATTTCTGATCAGAAATATTCGAGCCACCTGCTGGGTAATAGTGGACGCTCCCTGCGGACGCTTTCCGCTTCCGAGATTCTGCAGATTTTTCACGACAGATCTCCCTATTCCTATAAGATCAACTCCCTTATGTTCAAAAAATCGTTTATCTTCTGCTGCAAGAAAAGCATTTATGAGCTTACGTGGAACTTTTTCAATAGGAATGAAATAGCGTTTTTCATAGGAATACTCGCAGAGTTTGCTTCCGTCTTCCAGAAACACTCTGCTAGCCACGTCTGGAGCATATTTCATGAGAGATGTATGATCCGGCAATTCTGACGAGAAATGATGTAGTGTTACCAATAACGCAGCAATTCCCAGAACCACCACAACGATCGAAAAACACAAAAAACGACGGATTGCGCGTTTTATGGACATATTATTTTTTTTCTTCCTTCTCAAAAAAGTCATCCAAAGCATATAAGATAGCACGGTTTGTTTTATCCCTAAAGTCTTTGGAATGTAATAGAGTATTATCTGTTCTATTTGTGACACAGCCCAGCTCAATCAGCACTGCTGGCAGGTTAACCTTCAGAATTTTCAGCTCAATATTTCGACACGGTCTGTTGCTTATTTTGCATATATTTGGTATGTAACTGACTAATATATTGGAGAATTTTCTGGATCGAGAAAGAATTTTGCGGTAGTTTTCGGCGTTTTCGTTGGTGTCGTATTTTCCCAATGAATTCGTTAATGAGTCCAGATTGGGCAATGTGTATATGGATATTCCCCTGAGCTTTTTATCGTTGTTGCTGTCCGTATGCAACGATATCATGAGATCTGTCCCATCGACTTTTTCCTTTCGCTCATCGATGGAAAGAAAAGAGTCTTTATCACGCGTAAGTATCACCTTGTACCGTCCGCTTTTCATGAGAATTTCCCGCAATTCTATTGCCATGACTAGCGTGATGTTTTTCTCGTAGTCTCCGCCAATGCTCTTCGTGCCTGGATCTCTGCCGCCGTGGCCGGCATCAATTGCGATTAATTTTTTCTTGTTAATTCTAAAGCCAATTTTGATGGAGTTGGAAGTGTATAACTTTTCGGTGAATGTTACATTTTCTTTCAGAGCAAGAACAAACATCAGGGATGATTTTCCAAATTTTTCAAAGAAATATCCTTTTATCACTTTGTGGTTTGTGCGTTTTGTTTTGGGAGCAGATACTGCTTCGTTAAACGACAAAATTACCTTTGCGCCGTTCGGCAGCAGATACATGCGCGGAGTAAACGATATATCATCTATGAAATCTATGCAGAAAAAATATTTATCGCCTTCTCTTTTTAGATACACTTTTTTTATCGGATTTTTCAGTGCTGTACCATCTGATATACACGGCAATTGTTCCATGTTTTTTTGGATGTTCTGCAGCGACGCATAAGCTGGTTTTTCGGATGACGTACACCGATCATGTGTGTAGATACAAGAAAAACAAACAAAAAAGAATAATACTATATTTCTCAGCAACATAAATTTTTTTAACGTTATATTCCGCAATATATTGTAACAGTATTTACAACAAATATATATATAGTATACTAACCACGTCTATGATACTATCATAGTTGCTTTTGGTTGTTTATGGGGAATGTTCCCCCTTTGAGATTTTCTATACGTGAACGTCGTATTACATCGTTATGTTCATGTGTTTTATGCGCTTATGCGCAGTGGAGAATGTTTAAATGAAGTATTTTTTGAGTGGTATTTCGTATTTTGCTGAGGTACTTAGTGCATTTCGTATGTCATATTCGGCTGTGCGTGCTATCAAAAATTTTAATAAAAAACTATGTTATTTTAACCTTCCCATTGTCGCTGGCGAAAGAGATTGTGGAGTAGGTTATGGCAAAGAATATGCTGATAGATTCAGCGCATATGGAAGAGATAAGGCTTGCCGTTGTTGATGGCGAGAAATTAGATAAGTTTGATTTTGAAACACCTTCTAAGGTTCAAATTAAGGGAAATATATATCTAGCGAAGATTGTGAGAGTCGAACCGTCACTGCAGGCGGCGTTTGTTGATTACGGAGGAGACAAGCATGGTTTCCTTGGTTTCAGTGAAATACATCATGATTATTTCCAGATTCCGGTTGGAGATAGGGAAGAACTTGAGACTCGCATACAAAGTGCCATGGCGGCACGTATCGAAGAGGGCGGCGAAACAGAAGAAGAGGTAGATCCGCGAGAAATATCTCGGTTGCGATACCAATTTTATAGACGCTATAAAATACAGGAGGTCATAAAGAAGCGCCAGATAATGCTTGTGCAGGTCACAAAAGAGGAGCGCGGCAACAAGGGGGCTACGCTTACTACATATATTTCTCTTGCCGGGAGATACTGTGTCCTCATGCCGAACATGTCCAAAGGAAGCGGCGTTTCTCGGAAAGTATCGAATCCTTCCGATCGGGAAAAGTTGAAGGCTATAGTTTCTAGTTTGCATACGGAAAATGGAAGCACTGTAGTTCGCACAGCCGGAATAGGGCGATCTAAAACGGAAATAAAAAAGGATTTTGATTATCTTAAAAAGTTATGGGATGAAATCCGTACTACAACCCTAAAATCTACGGCTCCATGTCTGATATACGAGGAAGCCAGCATTATCAAGAGAGCCATCCGTGATTTCTACTCGCGGGACATAGAATCTATAATAATCGAAGGAGAGGAAGGCTACAAAAGTGCCAAGAGCTTCATCAAGAAGCTTATGCCGAGTCATTCAAAAAAAATTATACAGTACAAAGATCCTAAAGTTCCTATATTCAGTAAGTATAACATAAACGATCAGATAAATCAGATTTACTCCACGAGAGTTGAACTTCCATCTGGTGGATATCTGGTGATAAACACTACGGAAGCGTTGATTTCCATCGACGTTAACTCTGGCAAATCTACCCGCGAGCGAAATGTTGCTGGTACAGCTTTGAAAACTAATCTGGAAGCCGCTGTGGAAGTAGCAAGGCAATGTCGTCTTCGGGACTTGGCCGGATTAATCGTGGTCGATTTCATTGATATGGAAGAAAAACGCAATAATTCTCAGGTAGAGCGACTTCTGCGGGAATCCCTTCGGGAAGATAAGGCAAAAATCCAGATTGGAATAATAAGTAATTTTGGCCTTTTGGAATTTTCTCGACAGCGTATGCGTTCCAGTATTGCAGAGGCGAATATGATAACCTGTCCGCATTGCAGCGGAAGTGGGGTCATATGGTCAGATGAATCCATCGCCCTTCAGATATTGAGAAAGGTAGAAGAGGCATGTTCCGCAATTGATCTTAGTGAAGTGACGGTAACACTTTCTACTGATGTTGCTTTGTATCTGTTGAATAACAAAAGAGCATTCATAGCCAGCATTGAAAACAGAGGCTTGAAGATTAATTTTAACATAGATTCCAGTATTGCCGCAGCTGATTTCAAGATCGCTCAGGTTGTAAAAGTTGCCTCTTCTGGGGTTGAAGAAACCACCAATGCTCCTACCGCGGAAAAATCATCTTCCCAAGAAAATGTGCAAAAGAGACCATATGCTACAGGTGGAACAATTCATGGAACCGTAGAACCAAGCGAAGAAGCTGATGTTGCAGCGGTTTCTCCTGATATAGTACCGGTTGAAGCGACACCTCCGGATAGCGCCCCTGCAGTGGTTGTGCCAGCGGAAGTGGAATTTGTGCCAGTAGAGCTTGCGCAGGTAGAAGTTGCACAGCCGAAAGCTGTGCCGGTAGACGTTGCGCTAGCAGAAGTTGCGCAACCGAAAGCTGTTCCGGTAAAATCTCCGGATGCGACAACAAATCCTTCTACTGTTATGAGTATAAACAGGAAAAATAAACACAATAGGCATGCTGCAGCGCATACTGCGGCAGTGCAAAATGATTCCGGCACTACATCAAAAAACAGTGACTCAGCTCCGAAAAAAGTATTCAGCGTAAACATGAAGAAAACAGAAGTTCAGAATGAGAAAACGAATGAAAGCAAGCCAAATGAAATTGCTGAAGCAAACATAAAGACAGAAGAGAAAAAAGGAAATAAAAACCATCAAAGAAAAAAACAATCACGCTCCAAATCAAAGCATATGCTTGCGGAAAAAGAAGCTGGCAATACGGAAAAAACGGGAACAGCGAATGTGACGCCTGGACGTCCTGCCAATCCAAATGATAGTATGTTAGCGGCAATTACTGTTCCCATTGTCGATAGTAACCTAATTAAAGACGGATACGGACCGATAGTCACGGAAAAACAAAGGGAATTAGCGAAGTTTGTTGGAACATATTTATATAAAGAGACCGAACTAGAGACTGAGAAAATGAAGGAAGCGCTTGGGGATCTAAACAAAAAAGGAGGTAGAGATGGCTGGTGGAAGAAGTTAATAAAAAAACCAGACGAGAATATAACATGAAGAACACAAAAGTAAGATTTGCTCCGTCTCCGACCGGATACCTTCATGTGGGAAACATAAGAATTGCTGTCTTAAATTATCTTTTCGCGAGAAAGAATAATGGCGTTTTTGTCCTAAGAATTGACGATACCGATGTAGAACGATCTTCCAGAGAGTTGGAAAAGCTAATGCTGGAAGACCTCAAGTGGCTTGGCATAACCTGGGGTGAATTTTACAGACAATCCGAGCGAATCGACCGGTATGTTTCTACCATGGAACATCTGAAAAGTGCCGGAAGAATATATTCCTGCTATGAAACAAAAGAAGAGCTGGCTCTCAAGAGAAAAACGCAGGCTATGAGTGGGGTTCCTCCTGTGTATGATAGAGCGTCTTTATATCTGAATGATGCTCAAAAAAAACAATTAGAAAGCAAGGGGATAAAGCCGTATTGGCGTTTTAAATTGGACAATACAAAATCCATCGAATGGAACGATCTTGTGCATGGAAAAATCTCAATTCCGCTTAGCAGCGTAAGTGATCCAATTCTCATAAAGCCCGATGGATCGTTTGTTTATACTTTTGCCTCCGTAGTAGATGACATCGATATGGGCATAACGCACATAATTCGCGGGGACGATCATGTGACAAATACAGCAACTCAGATAGATATATTTACGGCAATTTGCGGAGAGAGTCCTGAGTTCGCTCATGTCCCACTGATGTCTTCTCCGGACGGTCAGGAGGTCTCCAAGAGAGTAGGCTCGTCTTTTAGCATATGCAACATGAGAAAAGATGGCATTCTGCCGGAAGCTATATTTAATTTTCTTGCGACACTGGGGACATCCAATAATCCGAATCCAAATGACACCATAGACACTCTAATCGAGAAATTTAGTTTTGAAAAGATGAGCCTTGCTTCTCCAAAATTTTATTTGGACGATTTGAAACAGTTAAGTAGAAAAATTCTCAGTGAGAAATCATTTGAAGATGTAAAAGATGACCTACAGCAACTCGAACTGGAAAATATTTCGGAAGAATTCTGGGATACCATTCGTGGAAATATCAATACCATCCAAGATGCTGTTTTTTGGCACAATGTGGTTGCACCACACGCGTTTTCTGCTTCACTTCCAGTTGAAAGGTATGCAGACTGTAATTGTAATCTTGAAGTTGAATCTACATTGCAAGCACAGATGCTTGAATTTCTCACGGATCCCTTTGATTTTGATAATTGGATAGCAAATCTGAAAAGAGTATCCGGGAAAAAGGGAAAAGATTTATTTCATCCGATTAGAATTGTGCTTACGGGAATAGAACATGGTCCGGAATTGAAAAAAATTGCGAATCTCATGGGATACAGTCGCATAAAACAGAGAATCGAACAAAGTCTGGCTGTTATCAAATGAATAAACTAAGGATTTACAATTCGCTATCTAATTCTCTGGAAGACTTCATTCCAATCGATGAGAAAAATGTTCGTTTATACTTATGTGGTCCAACGGTTTATGCGAGTCCCCACATAGGAAATGCTCGCCCTCTGATTGTGTTCGATGTTCTGTATCGCTTGCTCAAGCGTCTGTACAATAACAATGTCACCTATGTCAGAAATATCACTGATGTGGACGATAAAATCAACGCAAAAGCAAAGGCAGAAAATATATCCATTGGTGAATTGACGGCCGCCGTAACCGAAGAATTTCACAAAAATCTGAGACTGCTCAATGTGTTGCCAGTCACCCATGAACCGAGAGCCACAAGTCATATCGCCGAAATGCTAGAGATCATAGAAAGATTAATAGAAAACGGATACGCATATGAGGCAGAAGGCCATGTGCTGTTTCGGGTAAAGAAACTGTCCCAATATGGAATGCTTTCCAAGAGAAGTCTTGATGATATGATTGCTGGCAGTCGCGTGGAAGTTGCGGCGTACAAAGAAGATCCAATGGATTTCGTTCTCTGGAAACCATCGGAAGCAAATGATCCAGCCTGGAATAGTAAATATGGCGCTGGTCGTCCCGGATGGCATATCGAATGCTCGGCAATGAGTCACAAATATCTTGGCGAACAGTTTGATATTCACGGCGGCGGTCAGGATCTGATGTTTCCGCACCACGAAAACGAATTAGCTCAAAATTTCGGAGCTTTCGGATGTCTCATGGCCAAATATTGGATTCATAACGGAATGCTGCTGGTGGATAATCAAAAGATGTCCAAGTCGTTGGGAAATATCATCTCTCTCGACGATATTCTGAAAAAATACGATGGAGAAGTAATAAGATATGTCCTGCTAAGTGCCCATTATCAGAAAACATTAAACTGGACGGATCAAATAGTCACCCAGTCTCTGCAATCCCTAAACAGATTGTACGGTGCTCTCCGTGTCAGCAACACAGGCGATAATGCTTCGGTGTCTGCGACACGGGCGTTTACTAATTCTGATTCAGTTTCAACGTTGCAGATAGCGCCGGTATACAATGAAGAAGGAAGCGAAGCATTAATGCATGTGGTGCAACCACCATACAATGAAGAAGGAAGCGAAGTATTATCGCCGGTTCTGCAAGGACTGTGTGCAAATCTGAATACTCCACTTGCGCTAAAGTGTCTTCATGATATTGCCGATAAAATATACAAAAGCTCCGATCAAAATGAAATTAATGCACTGTGCTATCTTCTACGAAGTGAGGCAGACGTTTTGGGATTGCTGCAGAAGAGTTGCGATTTCTGGTTTAAAAATAATCTGTCCGGAATGGATGAAAGCGAAATTCAGCGATTAATTTCCGAACGACAAGAAGCAAAAGCGCGAAAGGATTTTAAGCGAGCAGATGAAATCCGAGCGAATTTACTGGATAGTAACATCCAAATCGAAGACACAAAAGAAGGCACTGTCTGGCGTTCGATTTAAGTAAAAATTGGTAGATCTAACGTTACATTGACGCTTGCATTGTTGTACTCTTTGTTGTACGCTTTGTTGTATAATGATTGCAAGATAGATTGGAGATGTATCATGCAATCAATTAATGCTTCTAATGCCCGTGGAGATTTTTTTAATATACTAGCAACTACTGCCAACCATGGTGACCCCATGCTCATAACGTCAAAAGCTGGAAATTGCGTTCTCTTGTCAGAACAAGAATGGAGCTCCATACAAGAAACCATATTTCTAATGTCCAATCCGAAAACTCGGCGAGATATATTGGAGGGAATTGATACTCCAATATCAGAATGTGTAGACGCATTGCCGTGGTAATATGGAAAATTAAATACGCAAAACACGTTTTGGCAGATTCGCTGAAACTAAAAAGTTGTGGACTTAAGAAAAAAGTTGAAGAGTTGATAAGCATTATTTCGAAAACGCCATATCAAACTCCTCTACATTTTGAAAAGCTTGACGGTTTTGAAAATGTTTACAGCCGACGCATTAATATAAAACACAGACTCGTATATCAAGTGCTTAAAGATGAAATGATAGTAAAAGTAATATCCATGTGGGGACATTACGATGATAACTAATGTCATTTCAAATGACTCTATTCCTCTCGTATTGCCGCCTCTATCGCGTCACGAAGATGAGTGCCCCTCATATATCCACGACGAAACGCTATCTCTCTGCCATCAATCATCCAATTGTTGTCTATTGCAGCAAGGAACTCGCTCACTGGAACCCATAGATGTCTAAAATATTCTTTATAGTGTATTTTGCTAGCGTCTACCATGTCATTAAGAGGACCTGGTACAATTTCCCTGAATATATTTCCATGCCTCCTACTTGCTCTATCATGCACAAAACAATTCGACAGATCAGTCTCGGTATAAGCAATCAGGTTTCCTGTCTCTTCCCAAGCTTCGCGTATTGCAGTTCTGGTTAAATCATTATTATCAGGCTTGCCATCGGGACCGTATTCACTGTAGCTGTAGCTTCCACCCGGTGTGCACCACTTATGATGATTGTCTCCATGTATTTTACCATCATAATCCCTATCGTTGCGTTCTCCCAACAAAACATAAGGAACGCCATTTTTTCGAGTCCATGTAAAAATCATTGCACCATCATGCCAAGTCAGAGCTCTCCAGTTGTTTGTCTTCGGATCATGCAGGAGACGTCTTTGTTGTCTCGTCTTAGGCTGAGTAGTTATTAATCTTACAACGGGAGCACTCTCAGTCTGTGCAGCAGTGGCAACTGGAGCATTGTCGGCAATCGACGTTTTTGCATGACTTCGATTAAGCTTTACCAGATTCCACTGAGATTTAGCGTGAGTTCTTTTACGTGCAGTTGAAGTTCTCGATCTCCGCCTACTTCTTAGAGGAGTCTTACTTTTTATACTTTTTAGTGGTTGCCTTTTAAAATTTTGGCCCCAATGGCGTCTATGTGTTTGAGCATGCATCATTGCGTCAGCATCTGCTGAAAAGCTCAGCATCGCACTGGCAGCCAACATAGAATACAACAACTTGTTAAGCACTTTTGTCATTTATCTTCTCTATTCGAAGCTATTGAGCTTTCAAAAAACGGGGGGGGCTCCGGGGAGCCCATCATAAGCATCGATGATATCTATTTTAGTTGCCAATCGCGATTACCTTTGAGAATCTCATCCAACTCTGCTTGCATAGATTCGTCTTTAATGGTAGTCCAGAATTCAGGGCGGAAGTCGAGCGTAGTGACCCCCTGCAATGGTTGATAAGCTTTAAATGCCTTGGTATATCGTCTTCCCTGAAGGATTCGCAGGTTATGTCCATTAAACGTTTTAAACCCTTTATTTCTAGCGGCATTCAAGAGATCTTTTATTGAAACCCATGCCCAGGCCGAATGTTCGTCCGAGAGTTTTATTTCATCCGTTACTAACCTGGTCAAAGGTATAAAGAATGTTCTGTAAGCAGATGTACGGTGTTTCCAGGAGTCAAGATAACTCGCGAACCCACCATCTACAGTTAGGCCACTTTCTTCGAATATTTCACGTTTGGCAGTTTTTTCCAAATTTCGATTATCTTTCTTATCTTCGCCACCACCCAGGTCACCCCACCCCGGGTATTTTCCGTAAGTAGATAGGCACACAAGCGTATAATAATTTTCTGCTGGGTCAGGATCATTACCATACTTTGTCCATAGCACGCCACCAGCGTTCCTCCGCCCCGGTGTCGTGTCGATAGGTTTTCTGTCAATATGGGTAAGTGGCATCGGTTGTCCAGATAGTGTGTTCGACAAATATGGCTGAACTGTTGGTACTACAGGAGGTGTTGCGTTCTTAGTAGGCGTTGTCTTCTTAAGGATACGTTCCAATACAGCGCGAACAAGGCTATCCCGCTGTAACGGTCTAGGGAACGCCATCTTATAGCCATTAACCTCTGTGTCATTGTCAACCGCGTCCAATATTTCACGAACCGGAATCCACCGACATTCCGAGTACTTTTGGTTCTGCGGTCCAGTAGGTAGTTGCGCTTCAGCTATAGGATTTTTTATAGGACCAGGTATAATGTGTCTAGTTATAGATACTTTGCCATTATACGTTGTATCAACTATGGAGCTGTGTTCTAAATCTTTTTTTGTATAGGCGATCAGTCCACCGGTATCTTCCCGAACTGCGTCGAGACCGGTTTGGTCTAAATCTTTCAAAACAGGCTTATCATTTGAGCCTGCAGCCGGTGCGCTGTTATTGCAGGATCTTCCAGGGCTGCTCCAAGTTTTCGGTCGGTTGTATCCGGTTTTGCGTAGCCCTACCCAAAAATGAGGCACGTAGTCGCCGTCCTTATCTGGCATATTTTGCCAAACATAAACCGTCGTATTATCGCCAGCCGAGGCTGTGTGAGATTTTTGTATTATTTTTATCGGCTTTTCAAGCAACGGTTCCGTGATGGCATTGCCATCGTGCGACGCATTCGGACCAACAGGAGTAAGCGCAGTTGGCCCACCAGCAGGACCAGAATAATCCGCGTCGTCTGCATTTGATACAAAATCATCGGTGCTATATACGCTTTCATATTCTTTGCCGAATTCTTCACCGTCAACATCCACATTTTGGTTCTGAGCAGCGTTCTTACCGCTGTCGCTGGGGCTTACGTTCCTGTATTCCGGCTCGTCCTTGTCTCTCCCACGTTTCACAGGCTTTGTTGAACCGCGGTTGTTAGGTCGAGTTTTTTTGCCAGACACTGCCCCTTTCTTTCGTGTTCCATTATGTGCGTTACCTTTTTTATTTTTCAGTCGTGGAACGCCCTGTCTTTGCCCCTTTTTTCTAGCGAGGCGACTGCTCCTCTGTCGATTTTGCTTTATAGCGCGCGGTTTAAGTGCTTTCTTACGGCCAGCCGTTGCCTCAAGTCCATCAGCATCCGCAGAAAAGCTCAACATCACACTAGCAGCCAACACAGAACACAACAATTTGCTAACCATATTACTCATTTTTTTCTCCATCCGAAGTTTAAAGAAGCGCACGTCATATATCATGACATTTTTAGACACAAATGTCAAGTGTTTTGCTTACTCACCTACGCATTCATATAAACATCCACAAAGTATGAGAAAAAGGCAGGCAAAGGTTATACACATTCAAGGTGAGAAGTGTGCGAATCGGCTTATTGTGCGCGTATCCCATTGTTAACTAATAGTTTGCAATAAATTTCATAAAAATGCGTCGCAAAAATTTGCAATATCAGAAAAAGTCATATATACTATATATAGTATGTTGATAGTACTGACTGATTCAATTTTGAGAGTTGATATTGAAGCGATGTGTATCTCATGTTTGTTGCTTTTGGACAACACTACGCATGTTATGTGGGAAGTTGGATCTGCATTGTAACAAATATAGAGTAATATGTGCTTGTTATATTTGTTTCATGGTGATATTGGTATAATCAAATGTGTTTTGGCTTTATATTTATTGTGATTTGTAGCTGGGAGAAAGGAAAATGGAAAAGGTAGTTATTGGGTTAGTATCGCTCGCTTGCTTAGTTATGTTAACAGGTTGCGAATGCCCCGATGGGTGTGGCAGCAAAAGTATCGAATCGACCGTTGTAAACGACGTGGGCCTCAGAGATTCGGCCGCCGATTTTATTGCCAATGCTGGCGATAGAGTGTTCTTCGCGTTCGATAAGTCAAATCTTTCCCAGGAAGCGGAAGCGACATTGGGACGCCAAGCAGAATGGCTAAAGGGCAATTCTTCAAAAAAAGTTCTTATCGAAGGACATTGTGACACACGTGGTACACGCGAGTACAACATTGGACTAGGTGAACGCAGAGCTGAAGCCGCAGCTCATTACCTCATAAGCCAAGGAATTTCTGGCGATCGCGTTAGAACGATTTCCTATGGTAAGGATCGCCCAATTGCTGTACAGGGAAGCACCGAGGAGGTTCATAGAATGAACCGTGTTGCTATCGCTGTAATAGAATAGTTTTTTCCGAGAAGCTAGTGCCCGCCTGTCTTTAGAAAGATATTGGCAGCAGTAGTTCTGGTCGCAGGGAGCTGGTTTTTAGCGCCGGCTCCTGATCCTTTCTGCCGAATAAAAACTATACACTTTTATAATTGTTGAATGAGTGGTTTTACGATAAGCGCTGGATCCCTGTGTCGGCGCGTGACGCCCTGGCGTTACTGAAAAAATGCCCGTGGTGCAACAATTCATTCATAGGCATGAAGGGCCGTAGGAATCCAGAAAAAACAAGCCGTCTCTCTATCTATCCGGACAGCAATGGCTAGATACGCATTAACGGCCCATTCAACACTGAAGTGCATCAAGTAGCGACCTAAAAAGAGAGCATTTTTGGTGATTTGGGCAAAAGAAGTAGTGAAAAAGCCACGCAAAGAAGTTAATCTCGAGTTAATTATAATAAAGAGGTTAACATGGCCAAAAAAGCCTATCATCACGTGACTCGTGATTTACGCTGCCAGATTGCGGCGTTGAAGTCAATCGGTTTATCTCAGCGAAAGATTGCTCAAGAAATTGGAGTAAGTCAATCCACGATCAGTCGAGAAATGGCAAGGAATTCAAATGGTTGCGAATATTCTGCTCCGGAAGCCGATTCTGCATCTGCAAATCGAAGGTCTAAAGCTGCTCGAGTTCCAAAAAAGCTTAAAGGCAACCTGGAGTTGAAAATAAGGAAATGCATAGAAAAGGATTGGAGTCCGGAACAGATCTCAGGACGCCTCAAATTAGAGCAAGGGTTGGCCGTTGTTAGTCATGAGACGATTTATCGCTACATAAGAACCAACAGAGCCAATGGAGGCCTACTATATCAGCATTTAAGACATGGAAACAAGAAATATCGCAAGTACTCATCGAAGCAGGCTGGAGCAAAACTTATCCCGAATCGCGTTGACATATCAGAGCGTCCAGCGATTGTGGACACCAAATCTACCATTGGACATTGGGAAG
>BNWK01000013.1 GCA_025998775.1 Alphaproteobacteria bacterium
GATATAAATATGACCTTCATGGCTGGATTATATTTTTTGATGTTTTCCATGAGCGTTGGACCGTCCATTTTCGGCATTACGACGTCTGTTATTACGAGATCTATGCGATCGGCTCCTTTTTTGACGAATTCGAGGGCAGATTCACCATTAGATGCCTCGATAACACGATAGCCTTTGTTTCTGAGTGCGCGAGAACTGAACATTCTCACGGCATCTTCGTCTTCTACCAGTAGAATTGTGCCAGCTCCGGTAAGGTCAATCATTTTGTTCTCGACAGGTTTTTCCACATCATTAGAATCTACGCCCATCTTCGGAATACTCACAGGGAAATAAATGCTGAATTTCGTCCCGATTCCCATTTGACTTTCCAGAGATATGAATCCTCCGGTTTGTTTTACTATGCCGTAAACAGTTGATAATCCAAGTCCGGTTCCGTGTCCTTTTTCTTTTGTGGAGAAAAACGGATCGAAAATTCTGTTCATGACGTTTTCCGGTATGCCAGATCCACTATCGGCCACTTCTATGAGTACGTAATTTCCTGGCGGCATTGTTTCACCCCGTAGAAACTTCGGCTTCTTGGATTCGTAGGAAAATGTTTGAATGGTTAACGAACCTCCATCTTTCATGGCATCTCGAGCGTTTACCGCAAGATTTATTACGACCTGCTCGAATTGTATTTGATCGACTCTGACATAGCCAACATCTCTTCCATGAACAACTTTCAGCTCTATTTTGGCTCCGAGAAGTCGTTTCAAAAGGGCGCATAATTCCCCAATCATATCTGTTACGCTCAGGACTTTTGGCTGAAGCGTCTGCTGTCGGGAAAAAGCCAGCAGCTGCTTCACAAGATTAGACGCTCGATTGGCATTTTGCTTTATCTGCATTACATCGTTAAACGATTGATCTGAGGGAAGATGTTTCTCCAGCAGCAGATCGCAGTAGCCAATCATAGCCGTTAGCAAATTGTTGAAATCGTGCGCTATGCCTCCGGCCAGCTGTCCAACGGCTTGCATTTTCTGAGATTGCACAAATCTATTCTGCAAATCTTTGGTTTCCGTAATATCGACGAAATATATGACCAGGCCATCATTGTCCTTCGTTCGTTTGCTCTCCTCTATTTTGGTCGCGTAAACCATGATAGTTTTTTGATTTTGCTGTTTAAATCGTATTTCAAATGGTGCCAGAGACCTATGGACTCCTCCCGCAAGCTCATACAATTTTTCACGAACGCTTTCTCTTTGTTCATCTGCAATAAAATCCAAAAACGAAATATTTTCTATATTTTCTACGCCCATGAGACTTTTTAGAGTTGCATTTGAAGAATTTACAATTTCCGCTCCGTCCGTGACGAGTATTCCAATTGGAGCATCTTCAAATATGTGCTCGAAATATAGCTTGGTCTTTCCGAGAGCTTGAATAATATCCTCTCCCTTATTGCTTTCCTTCGATACCATATATGTTCTTACGCCATTGGCACTTTCCATAATTTTTCGCGCTACAAAATCTGTGTTTTCATCTGTTTCGACTTTCAGAATAAATCTAGCCGAAACTTGCGTACTCCATGCAAATTTTTTAGAATCACTGCCATCTTTGATGTATCCGACGATGCCATTACCGATTATGGAGTCGATTTTATTGCCAACCAACTTGGTAAAAGTACTGTTGCAGAAAACAATGGTATCGCTCTCGTCAAGACAGAAATATCCAGCACTTGAGTTATTGATTACATCCAGCAGGAAACTACTATCGGTATCAATGGATTCCAGCCGAACATCCGACGTACTCAAGTCGACTATGCTCCATGCATGAAATCCGTTATGGTCCACAAGTGGAGCCGCGGCAATTCTCCACAGAGAAGTGCTTTCGGAATTCAATCTCATGGGAACATCCATGTGAGATTGTATCTTGTTTGTGGCTGATACATGCAAATGACGAATTGCCTCAACAACTTTGGGGTATTTTCCAAAGCACAGTATGAAATCGTCCATTGTTTTTACTCGGAATCCGGGAAATAGATTTTGCGCTATTCGGTTTAGGAATACGCATCTTCCATTATCGGAAAACACGAAAAAAGCAAATATGGAAGCGTCAAATCCACAGGCAACGATATTCTTTTGAAAAGTAGTAATCTGATTGTAGTCGCGTAATGCTCTGATTTCCCTAGAAAAAGATACGCATAAAAGTCCTGTTATAAATACTAGTATAATCGAGAAGTAATTTCCGTCCAATATTACCGCTAATAAGGCGCATATCAAAAAAATACAGGCCATTGCCATGTGCTTAAAGGAAGATGCGTGCCTTTTGGAGAGAAAATTCTCTATATCAAAAAAAATCATTCTTTACCACTGCAATTTTTCGCCAGGTAGTTCCTGAGCACTGACATGCCGGATGAGACAACTAATATTCCAACTATTATGGACATATAAACCGACGAATCAAAACGCATATAATCGGCTAATATCATCTTCAATCCTATTAAACACAATATCATTGCGACTCCATATTTCAAATAATAGAGTTTGCGAACAAATATGGCGAAAACAATATACAGCGATCGAAGACCGATTATGGCAAATGCATTTGACGTGTACATCACTATTTTACTGTTGGTTATGGAAAACAACGCCGGAATCGAATCAAACGCAAAAATTATATCGCAAGCCTCCAGGCAGAAGATCGCTACTACCAAAATAGTTATTTTGGTTTTACCGTCCTCCTGAACAAAGAAACGTCCATCGTGTTTTCCATCAAATACACGTAGGTATTTTCTTGTTTTCTCCAGAACTACATCACTGAAATTTCGTTCATCATTTTTTTCTATAAATACACTAATACCAGCGTAGAGTATCATTATTCCAAATACAGATATCATAAAATGAAACGAATAAAGTATTTCTGATATCGTTAGTATCATTATTATTCTAAGGATTAGTGCGCTAAAAATCCCAATGAGCAGTAATTTTCTCTGGTATTCGTTTTCTATGTTGAGTTTCTGAAAGATTAACATGAACACAAATATATTATCTATGCTGAGAGACTTTTCCACAAGGTAGGCGGTGAGATAATCGAAAAAACAATCTCTTCCGAAGAAAACATATATACAGACCGAGAATGACATTCCCAGAAAAATCCACAGAAACGTGAGGAAAATCGCACTTTTAATGCTCAGCTTTTTGGATGTAAAAAGAAAGTCCGCAACAATCAAAACACCTATAACAGCGTTGAAAACAACGAAAAAGAGCGTCTCTTGCAAAATAAAATCCCGATAAAACACAGAAGCATCATAAAATTTAATTGGTTTAATTTCAATTCGCTTATGTGGAACGCGGGTGCAAAAGTGTCTCTCTAGCGCTATCAATCTTTAAGGAATGCCTGGAGTTTTATATTTCAAACGAGGACTCCGATGTATAGCTAACCGCTTGTTTTGCCTGCCTTTTTTTCATGGTTTGTGAATGTTTATGATAAAACTTGTTTTTTTTCAATTTTACTGTTATAGTGTTTAAACATTGATGGTTATGTTCTTCGCGATTGCCACGTGGCAGCGCACCGTAGGGGGTGATTTCATGGAATCGTGTGATCAAGTATTACTGGAAAGAATCTTGGAAATTGTGAATTTAAACATAAAGCCATCGCTCAACATGGATGGAGGGGATATTTCCGTAGTATCGCTTGAGGGAAATAAGTTATATGTGAAATTGCATGGAGCTTGTTCTTGCTGTCCTAGGGCTGCTGATACTTTAAAATATGGTGTTGAGAAAACTCTTCAGCATTTCGTATCGAATGATCTAGTCGTTGTCGCCGTTTAGTATTTTTGGGATTGGTATATGAATATTCGTTGTTGTTTGTTAGTTTTTGTGTCTTTTTTTGTTGTGTTCTCTCATGGTTTTGCAGAAGCGAAGGATGATACCAAAAAAGTCGAAGCCGAAGCCAATGACAAAAATGACACCAAAAAAATTCGTGACAAGTTGTTTAAGTGCCATCTTCTAAACAAGAGCGACGATAAAATCTTTCATAAAATTCTCAGTGAGATACCGCTTGATAAAACAAAGAATGTGGAAATTCCAGGAATCGCTCTTTGTTCAGTAAAGCGTGAAAAAAAGCCTACAAATTCTGCTTCGAAGAAGGAGAGAGAGATGTTCATGAAGGCTATTGCTGCGGTTGCAAAGTATGTGAACCACATCATTAGTGAACACAGGTCCTTTGTGTGTATGGTTCGCGATAAGATGAAGGCAAAAATTAAGCTGACAAAATCAGAAAAAGAAATTTTTTCCATGATATGCGCCTTCTATCAATCGAATTCCATTGATGTGCTGTTGCAGAGAATCGCTCCAATTTCGACATCTCTAGCCGTAGCGCAAGCGTCTTTGGAAAGTGGATTTGGTAGCAATACTCATATGCACCAGAAAAATGCGTTTTTCGGTATGATGCAGGATAAAAGCAATTTGTTAGCATTTGATACTTTACTTGAGTCCGTGGTTGCATATGCAAAGACGTTGAATGTTAATCCGTGTTATAGCGATTTCCGGAAGATGCGCAATAAAATGCTCGGTAGTTCGCAGAAGATAGACGGCCTGAAGTTGGCAAGCACTATCAAAGGGTACGCTGAGAATAAAGCATATGAAAGAAATTTAGTGACGCTAATAGAGGAATACAACCTAGTTTCTCTTGATAAAGCCTATACTTAGTTCACGACCGTTTCATAAAATTTATTTTAATTTTTTTGATTGATATTTCAGGTAGTACACTTGAACTTTCATAATACTCAATCTGCCACTTTTTTGTGCATTTTTTCTGTTTAAATCATCTTTCTGGAAAATTTCGCGTATTCCTCGGATGCAATTTCGTTTATTATTTTATGAGCATAAGACGATGATGTACTATAATATCATTCATTAGGAACGAGAATAGCACAACCCAAAAACGCCGCAAAGAGGAAGCTGCGGCGCTGTTGGTTCTCATTGTATGTTACACACATCCTTTTTCTTAACTGAAATACTGGACTGAGTCTTTGTTTTTGGAGCAGAAGCGGTAGCCTTTGGAGCCACTTCCGGTATTTCCTTTTCTTTTCCAGCCTTTTTAGCAGCCTCTTCCTTTTCTTTTTCCTCACTTCCTCCTTCTCCCTCTGTTTCCCTATCACCGACTTTTTGTTTTTCTTCTTCCTCTTTCTCTTTCTCTTTTTCCTTTTCTAGCTTTTCTAGCTTTTCTTTTTTTTCCTTTTTTCGCTTCTGACTTGCTGTAGGCAAATCCTTGATCGCTTTGTTCACGTCTGCTAATTTAGCCAAAAGATCACTTACTCGTCCTTGAAAAGCAGATATTGCCTCAGCCTGAGTATCTAGAAACTCTGATATCAAGCTGACACTCTTCATATTGTGATCAATCTCGCCCCTCATACTGCCAGATGTGCATCCTGAACCTATAGAAACAGCAGCCCTATAAAGCAAACCAGTAGAAAACCTGCTCCTTAAAACACCTTGTTCATAACCTCCATCACCAATATCCGCTTCTAGTTTCTCTAGTTTTTCGTCCACTTCCTCGAGGGTAGTAGGAGCTGCAAAAGTAACACTCCAGGACGCTAAAGTACCTGTCACCGTAGTCACCACAGATTCCAGATCATCATAAAGTCTCTGGGTCCTCACTGGAATTTCATCCTCTTCACTGCGGGTCCTCACTGGCTCTTCACTGCCACCACCGCCAGTACCCGTGCCTTCCTTGCCTGTACTAGATGAAGAAGAGCTTGAGCTGCTACTAGAGGAAGAGGAACTTGAAGAGCTTGAGCTACTACTAGAGGAAGAACTCGGCTTAGCAGCTTTAATCGCAGCGGCAAATGCATCTTGCTCAGATTGAGGCGCCTCTAAAACTTTAATAATATCGTCAAGCGTTTCTATAGACTTCACGCCAATTTTAGACAATAGTCCTTGCGGTATCAACCTATACTTTACACCAATCGCTTCCACAAGAACTTCTCTTACGACGTTGGCGCACTTCCCATTTACATCGAAAAAAAAGTCATTGCTAAAATAATTGTAAAACATTCCAGGTGTCTCTGAACCTGTATTATAAGCTTCAATAATAGGCCTTAAACCACAAGAATGATCACTGTAAACATCAAGAAAAGCTGAAGCAAAATCCCTCTCTTCAACACTTAAAGCAGCATTCCTTACTGCAGCAAAGACCTCACTCTCGACAAGATCTTTTCCATAGAAATCTGCCGGTCTTAAACCCATTGCTGACACGAAATCACAACAACAGATCGTCCAAAACATAACAGCAAAAACTATTACACTCTTATTCATTTTCCCAACCTTATTTTACAGAACAAACAGGCACAGAAGGACACAGTACACACAGCACCGCGCCCTATCTTCATGTGTCAATAATTATCAGAACTTCTTCTTACCGCCACCTTTAATATCAGCGACAAGTTTGTCTTTCTTGGCTGTGTTGACTTCAATTTCTGAAAGGATTTGGTAAATATCTACTATCGTACTCACTCCTTTTAATGCAAACTCACTCATCAACGTAATCGGCTTTATCAGCTTAAACTGAGGAGAAATCTCATTAAAAATAGCCCCGGACACTACATCCCAAGCTTTTCCAGCCTTTCCTTTATCATCGACACTGAAATACTCATTGCCTTCAAAAAGACCAAGGAAACCATACACGGCCCCAAAAGATAACGCGCCTTTATTATACTCTTCAACAATAACCTTTATAGCATAGGCATGGCTATGAGCATCATCTTTTCCATCAAGCGCAGTAATAGCTGGATCGGTAAGAGTAAAAACCCCCTTAAACTCGTCATTGTCGGCCAAAGTAGGTTCTCGTCCAATAGCTGTCAAGACACTTGCCAAAACAGTCTTTAGAACAAGAGGTCTACCGTCCTTGAAATCGTTAGGAGGTACCACAGCCGACACAAAACCACAACAGCATACTGCCAAAACCGCAGCCGTAGAAATCATACTATTCTTTCTCATTCTTAACCTCATTTATAAAATACAAACATAAAATACAAAACAACTAACTAAAATTTCCTGCGTGGCGGCAAACCGAGTTTAGCACGAGCCGCAGCGACCAAAGGAGAAACCTGAGGGGGTGGCGAAGTGTTACTACTCGTCTGTGTACGGCTCTTTACCGCTTTAGCAATCTCCGCCTCCGACATATTTGTGGTCCGCTTCAAAAGAGCAGCAAACACATCGTCATACTGCTTATTTAGCTCTTTCAACCTTTTATCGGCAGCATCATGCTCTTCCTGTGCTTTCTTGAGCTCACTTTCGATATCCGGCAGCGAGCTAAACCCAGCACCGCCTTCTAACGCTTCCAGAGCAGAAGACACTTTCCTCTCAGCAAACCTGAATTTTTTCCAATCCTTACTCTTTTTGGCAATCTCAAGTTCCTCCAAAGCAGAATCCAACGCTTTCTCAGTATCAGGCTTCACATCTTCAGTACCAGACAGGTCCACAACGCCACTCAATTTTTCCGAAATGGCAGACATTCTCTTACTGGCAGCACTTACTGCTTTATAGTCCCCTGTTTTCATAGCAGCATCAAACTGCTCACGAGCAGCAGCTAGCTCTTTCTCAGCAGCCGACTTAGCTGCCCCCACTAGAGCCTCTCCTGTGTTTCCAACCACTTTTTCAGTTTCCTTGGGCTTTTCATTCGCAGAAAAATCAACCTTGGGCTTGTCAGCATCCTTATCTTTTACAGCACTGCCATCTTTGCCAGCAGCGCCAACAAGAGCAGTAGCAAGCGCCCCCTTGGCTTTTTCACTAAGCCTGTTACCTAAGTACGTGACCAACGACTTCTCAGCCTTCTCGTAAGTTATCGTTTCATCCGACGACTTAGCTTTAAGCAGCCAACCAGTCGGATTCTCAATCCTATTCAGAGCACGCTTCGATAAATTTAGATCTCCAGCCGTAGCCCTCGTAACAAGAGCATCATAGTCGGCCATACAGCCGGCAAAAGATACTATTGCCGAGAGTAGCAAAACACTCTTTTTCATCTACACCTCACAATCAAACAAATAAACAAGCACTAGATACACCAAGAAGCCATAACCCGCACGGTGCAGCCCTTCGTTTTCTGCTGCAAATCAACTGTTCTAGAAAAATTGTGCGCAGAGTCTGCATTCGCAATCTCCACATCTGACAACTCTACCAAACTGTTCTTTTTGCCTTCAAATCTATAGTCACACTCTAGCCGAAGTGAAAGCGAATCGTTGAGAGCAACGTCTATACCCGCTCCAACAAGAGGAACAAACTTAGACATCTTCACCTTGTCATCTAAGGCTGGACTGCGGACATTCGTGGACACAAGAGCGCCACCTATTTTGACATACAGCTCTGTTTCACGCCATTCTGAAACACGGTATCCCAGCTTTAGTGCAGCACTAGGAGTAATCCCTGAGGTCTTCATGGTGAATTCCTCGTTACCGTTTTCCAAAGAAACCTCATTTGATTTTCCAAGATCAGTTGACACTTCCCCTGCAAGAGAGAAACCGTTACGGAGACGAACTATGTAACCGCCACCAACGGTACCACTCAGGTTGCTCTTGCTTTTCCCCGCATGCGGCGAATCACCAAGGATCGTGACCTTATCAATAACACCATCAGCGCCAGCAGTTGCACTTGCAACACCATAGCCTTTTTCCGCTACAAAAGGCTTGTACTCCTTATCAAAATCATCCATGGAGTACCCAGAAAACGGATCATTAGAGCTGTACTTATGCTCCACACCAGCATCCAGATCATTATCAGAAAACGAACCACCAAAACCGAACAGCAAGTAGAAAGCACTATCGCGCCTCTTCTTACCATCCTTATTGGACTCCTTAGATCCATCACCATCAGCGTCAGAACTTGGATACACATCATTAGCAGCACCAGCGACGTAACTGTCGGCAGACACCACTCCCAACGCCATCACCGACGTCAGAATAAAATACGAAATGAACTTTTTACTTCTCATACCCCCTCCTCACAACAAAAACACAGCTTCAAGGTATAAGTGGAAACACAATCTATAATGCGCATTGCATCCACTATCTGCGATTGAGGTTATACTGGTACAGCGAGGCGCGCAATAGGGCACCTGAATGTTTTTTGCAATTGTAGAAGAAATTAACTTTTGTTCGATTCGCAATACTTGCAAAAAGAAACATTGTGAAAATCATTGTTTATCAAATGAATATATAAAAAACTCTCCGAAAGTTATCCGCTTTGAACTTGCGGCGAACAAAATGCGAGAAAACAGCTCACACATGAGAAGTTTTTTGCAAACTCAACCTCTAGTTTAAGATTTTTTTGGTGTTTCTTTTGTGCGTGACTTTTTTATCACAATAATCCCAGCTATAACCAAAAGCATTAGCCAGAACAGCAGGTCTCCATACCTTTTGTAGGGAGTTTCGCTCGGCAATCTCTCGGGGATGTAAAAGTCCACAAATCCTGCGTTATTCATGGGAATGCGGCATATTTCTCGCCCACAAGGATCGAACACGGCGCTTATGCCGTAGTTGGTGCAGCGCACAAGTGGAATCCCCTGCTCCACCGCCCTCGCCCGCACAATCTGCAAATGCTGATACGGCTCCGATGTAGGTCCGAACCAGGCGTCGTTTGTTACGTTTATAGCCACGTCCGCTGTAGTTGAAGCAGCTTCTGTATTGAAGTTAGTGCTCGCATACGGTTCAGAAGGTTGCGATAGCATTAACGCAGGCGCTGCAAGCACGGGAAAGGCGGCTTCGTAACATATAGCCATGGCCATCTTCAATCCTTTAATCTCCAGAACGTGCGGCAATTTCCCAACGTCAAAGTCGCCAATATCGCTGGCTATTCCCCGAAACGGCAATGGAATAAAGCCTCGAAACGGAATATATTCCCCAAATGGAACCAAATGAACCTTATCGTAGCAACCAACATTCTCTCCCAGATGATTGACCGCTACAATGCTATTGTAGACTTCGCCAGTTTCCAGATCCTCCCGAACAGCTCCCAGAATCAGATGAACTCCTGGCGTTAGAACCGCCTGAAAAGCCTCTTGGAAATCGGCACGCTTTTCGTTGTACATGTATGGCAGAGATGCTTCTGGCCATACGATAAAATCCAATTTATTTTCACTTATGCTGTATCCCAGATGCTTCCAGAAATTCTGCTCAGCTAATTCTCTGTTGCTTTTCTCAGCTTGCGTTAGATTGCACTGCACAATGCGCATCCGATGCGATGTAAATTGTGTATTATGCAAATTTAATCTGAAAACACCGAAGAGAACTATAAAAATCAGTAGAGATAAGCCCATCGATTCGGAAACAATGGAATTTTTGATGTCGTTTCTACGGAGAAAGACAAAAGACGCTCCAAACAGACTGGCAATCAACATTGTAATGAAACTAAATCCATATACCCCCCATATGCTCAATGTTTGTAGGAATATTTCGTGACAATTCCATATGTATGCCGGAAGAATCCACGGAAATCCCAACGAAAAATGTCCGTAAAAATACATTGCCACCGAGCATAGAGCCGGGAATACAAAAGCACGTTCGTATACATTCGACGATATTTTTCCTGTTATCCATGCGGCCACCGCCAGCTGAACGGAAAAATACGCTGGCGCAACAATTATGGCAAATGGTATTAGCATCCAATGCTTTGAGAGCTCAATTGTCAGCGGATACACCAACCAATACAAACAGCAGATGTGCATCGATACAAAGAAAGTGATTGCATCACTGGCGCCTTCTGCTTTGCTACCTGTTGCATGGTATGCGTGCGCTATCTTCGATGTCGAAGCTGAATTAATAAGTGCTCGTGGTGCAACCGCCTGGCTGTTAAGCTGAAAGAAGAGCCATCCAAAGGATAAGATAAACGCAGGAAACAGATTAAACGGAGCAAATCCAAGAGCGGCAATCGCTCCCATTAGACAATATCGTAGTCCAATACTCTGCTTGATTTTATTTATTCGAGAAATCCAGATACATTTTTGATGGCACTGGGCCATGAGCCCCTTTATATTTTCCGTCATATTTCCTTATTTCCCCACATGGTACCCAGAACGTCACCTGCCCTATTTGCATTCCCGGATATATGGTGACCGGCTGCACGGCATTCAACTGGAGTGTCAACTGATTTATGGAACCAATGTCTATGAGATCCGCCGTTATGTTTATGAACAGCCCCAGCCTTCCAATCGATGATCTTCCCCTTATTATCGGACAAAAATAGTCGCTACCAATGACTTCTCTCGTGTGCCCCAGATATACGGTCCCACTGGCCAATGTAATTCCACTTTCCGGAATAATTATCTCACGCACCTCGTTATCTTTTTTAGCATCCAGCACGTAATTGTTGTAGACCATAAGCCTATCACCAAGTGTAAAATTATACGAATTCGGATTCAACTGAGATGTTTCAAATGGATCAATAACGATCTTCTTTTCCCCAACATTTTTGAGAATTTCGTTTCCCGTAAGAATCATATGCCTGCCCCATTTTTCTGACCGAATTCTTTGTATATTTCGCTGGATTTCGCTTCAGAAAACCCACCATATTTCCCATCGTACTGCCGAGAGCTATCTCCATCCGTTTTCCAGAATGACACCTGCCCAATACGCATCATTGGATATATTTTTATTGGCTGCACAGCCTTTAGCTCCAGCGTCCACTTATGCTTTGCACCAAGATTACCGAGATCTGCGGTAATTTGTAAAAACAACCCCAATCTTCCGAGAGATGTTTTTCCTATGAGAGATGGTACGAAAAAATCACTGCCGATTTCCTCGAAGGTGTTTGCAAGATATGTCTTGTTCGGAGACAAAATATAACCATCGTCGGTAAAATTAATTTTGTTGTAGGACGTCTGTTTTTTGGGGTCCACTGGCAGATCCATTATTTCCAAGAGTTTATAATCAATTCTGTAGTCGCAACTATTGGGATTTAGCATGGACTCCTCAAAAGGATCTATGTGAATCATTCCACTCGTTACACTTTTCAAAATCTCGTGATATGTCAGTATCATTGGCATCCTCAACCGATTAGGTCTAAATATATTTAAAATTGCAAGCCCTTGCAAAGCAATTCAACGCGTTTTTTCTCTGTACTGACGGTCTCTTTGGATTTACAATCCCTTTTGTGCGGTTTCGATCGCATATTGGTCTCCTCAAGGTTAATTTAAAATATTCACCTATTCTGGAGACCTTTCATTTTTTTTGCAACTAAAAATATATACTCGCTCTATGCTCAGCCGGTTAGTTCTGTCTCATATCTTTCTGAACTTGGACACATTATGCAGCAGTCTCAACAAGACTTTACAAAAGGAGCACTCACAACGATGCTTAATCGCCATGAATATAGCCCTTCCAATTAACAGAAACTTTAGAATTATAGTGCATTATAGCATATGATGTGATAGATTCAGGGCGTGATGCTATTGTGAAATAGAAGCTGCAAAAAGGTTTTCAGATATGTGCTTTCAACATTTTACGATGTTTGAAGTTGTATTTGTTGAACGTTTTGTGATACTTTGTTCTGTTCGTTTTTGCCATGTGTAATTTGGGCGTGCGTCGCTATGGAGCGTTGGAATGTTAGTGAATTTTTTGAAATCGGTTTTTGGTTCCCACAACGATAGAGTTGTAAAAAAATATCTAAAGATTACAGAAGGGATAAATGCTCTGGAAGAGTCCATTGTACCTTTATCTGACGAGCAGTTGCGCGGAAAAACTGCTGAGTTTAGAGCGCGTCTAGCGGAAAACGAAACTATCGACGATATTCTTCCAGAGGCCTTTGCCGTTGTTAGGGAGGCATCCAAGAGAGCGCTAGGGCTTCGTCCGTTCGATGTCCAGATGGTGGGAGCGCTTGTCCTTCATAATGGAATGATCGCCGAGATGAAAACCGGAGAAGGGAAAACACTTGTGGCATCGATGGCGGTTTATCTGAACGCCCTTGAGGAAAAGGGAGTGCACGTTGTTACAGTCAACGATTATCTTGCTCGACGTGACGCCGAATGGATGGGAAAAATTTATAGATTCCTTGGACTTACGGTTGGCATCATCGTGCATGGTCTGTCGGATTCTCAGAGAAAGGCTCAGTACGCCTGCGATGTCACCTACGCCACCAATAACGAGCTAGGCTTCGATTATCTGCGGGATAACATGAAGTTCTATTCTTCAGAACTTGTAATGCGCCCATTTAACTATGCCATTGTCGACGAGGTCGACAGCATACTGATAGATGAGGCTCGTACTCCATTGATTATATCCGGCGCAGCTGAAGATTCCGCTGATTTATATATGCGAGTCGATTCCATTATTCCAAAATTATTTAAGGAAGATTACGAAGTTGATGAAAAGCATCGTGGAGTGACTCTAACAGAAGCAGGAAATGAGCACATTGAGAATCTTTTGTATGAAGCTGGCCTTCTGCAGACGCACAATCTCTACGACATACAAAACATAACAATCGTGCATCATGCGAACCAGGCTCTTAAGGCGCATCATTTGTTTAAAAAAGACGTTGATTACATCGTAAAAAATGGAAAAGTCATAATAATCGATGAATTTACCGGGAGAATGATGGAGGGGCGCCGCTATTCGGACGGACTGCATCAGGCCATAGAAGCCAAAGAAAGCGTGCATGTGGAAATGGAAAATCAAACGCTTGCTTCCATTACGTTTCAGAATTTCTTTAGAATGTACAAGAAACTATCTGGTATGACTGGAACAGCTGAAACCGAAGCCCAGGAGTTATCGGAAATTTATAATGTGGAGACGGTCGTTATTCCAACGAACGTTCCAGTCGCTCGACAGGATCTTGATGACGAGGTCTACAGAACCGCCGAAGAAAAGCATAACGCCATTGTGGCTCTCATTAGAGAATGTAATGCGCGGAAGCAGCCTGTTCTTGTCGGTACCATCAGCATAGAGAAATCGGAAGTTATTTCTGCAATTCTCGCTAGAGAGGGAATTCAACACAGTGTTCTAAACGCCAGATACCACGACGTGGAAGCTCAAATTATAGCGGATGCTGGAAAATCGGGAGCAGTCACAATTGCCACCAACATGGCAGGTAGAGGTACTGACATAAAATTGGGCGGAAATCTTGAGGCAAGATTAGCACGAGAGTTACTGGGGGTTGAAGATCCAGATGTGAGGCGAAAAATCCAGGAAGAAGCTGAAGCAGAAATCGCCAAGGACTTCGACGTCGTAAAAGCGGCTGGCGGTCTATATGTGGTTGGTACAGAGCGTCATGAAAGCAGAAGAATAGACAACCAGCTGCGTGGTCGATCTGGACGTCAAGGAGATCCTGGTGGATCGAAGTTTTTTCTATCGCTGGAAGATGACCTGATGCGTATTTTCGGCGCAGAAAAGCTGGATTCCATGCTCGTAAAACTTGGAATAGAAAAAGGTGAAGCCATCACTCATCCATGGGTTAATAAGGCGCTGGAGAAGGCTCAGATGAGGGTTGAAGCCAGAAACTATGATATTCGCAAGCATTTGCTTAAGTTCGATGACGTAATGAATGATCAGAGAAAGGTCATCTATAGCCAAAGATTTGAGCTTATGGCAGAAGATGCTGATTTGGCAGATGAAATAAACGAGATGCGCCTGGATGTCATCAGGAAAATAATCTATGGTTTTGTTCCGGATAATACACCGTATGAATTCTGGGATCGCCATCTTATTAATGAAAGTATAGCTGTCTTTTTTGGAAACGATATAACCATAAAGGATAATGACAATCTCTCAAGAGATAACGCCATCGAAGTAATATTCGAGCAGGTCACAAAGAAAATGCAGGACAAAGAAAAACTCTGTACTCCTCACATGATGAGATATATGGAAAGAACTGTTTTGCTGCGGATGATAGATCAATATTGGAAAGAACATCTGCTTAATTTGGACAGAGTTCGTCAGGGAATTAATTTAAGAGCATATGCTCAACGAGATCCATTGAACGAGTATAAACAGGAAGCCTTCTCTTTGTTCGAAAGAATGTGTAACACAGTGAGAGAGGAAGCCATTAAAACCATATCGTTATTCGAACTGTCCGGGCTAGAAAGAGAAGAAGAATTGGATGAGCTATTGTTTGGTGATGATGATTTCGGCGACTTCGATGAATTAAGTGAGCTGGATGAATTTGATCCTGACTCCGGTCAGTTCCTGGAAGATAATACCACCGAAGAAAGCCGTAATGACGTGTTTGCAACTTCGAGAAATGCAAATTGTCCATGTGGAAGCGGTCTCAGATATAAGAACTGCTGTGGGAAAATCACGTAAGGTTTTTTGGATTTGTTGCATCTGTGATTCCAGCGATTTCCGTTATCAATAAAACAAACATAAAGCTTGTGATTGTCACAGATAACCATCATGCAACCTGTTGGTGTGGTGCCTTTGAGATGATTTTGCTATAATTCAGTGTGTTTTGGAGAATTACTCTTTGCATTTTGGCTCAAAAAACGTTATCTTCACTATATACGATGACCTATGCTGTAATATAATTTTTTGAACGCTAGCTAAAAGGAAGAAAATGAGTACTACATTAAAACTTTCGCCATCGGCTCTCGAGAAAATACGTGAGCGTACTCGATTGCAAAAAACGATGGAGGAGGAACAACTATTAAAGAAAAACGAAGCTGCTCTGAAGCTTTTTAAAATGAATGCGGAAAAGAAGAGGGCGGAAAAATTGAAGCTTGATAAGCAGAAATTAGAAAAGAAACAGAGATATCAGGAATTCGTGCAGAGACGCAATACGGTTTTGCAGTGGCTCTACGAGCAGTATCCGCTATGCTTTAAAAAAACTGCCCCACTACCACTTAAGGTTGGTATCATAAATGATATTCTTGCAGTTCTGCCGGAAGATAGCGAAATTTCACGTGGAAGTATTCGCAAAGCGATTGCCGGTTATACTCACTCGAAAGCATATCTGCAGTCGCTGATTTCCAGTCAATACAGGTATGACCTAGCTGGCAATCAAACCGAAGAAGTGTCTGAAGATAACCAAAAGTCGGCCCTATTGAGGCTGGATGAAAAGGCTAAGCACAAAAATAAATGAGATTCAAATTAGATTGATTTTTAGGCTGTTGTTGCAAATGTGCCGCAGTTCTGCTATTAACATATGATGTATTTAGTCTTGCCAGCAGAAGTGATATGAAGAAAAAGATAAAAAATCATATGTGGATCTATGGAAAGCACGCTCTGAAGGCTGCGTTGGCAAATCCCGAGAGAGAATTTGATCGTGTTATTGTTCTTGAATCGCGCAGAAACTTTCTAGATGAATGTGAGCGAGCTGACAAATCCATAAGATTCGAAGTCGTTAATCGAGATTTCTTTGCCGCTACTTTTGGAAACGAAGCGACGCATCAGGGATGTGCGGCATATGTCAAAAACCTGCCGGAATATTCGCTGGAAGAATCTGTGGAAGACGAATCTGATAATCGTCCGTTGGTTTTTCTGGATCAGGTCACTGATCCACAGAATATCGGTAGCATACTGAGGGCTTCTGCTGTCTTCGGAGCTCGTGCAGTCGTCGTTACGGAAAACAGCAGTCCGGATTTGACTCCGGCCATGGCAAAGGCAGCATCCGGAGCGCTGGAAACCGTTCCGTTGATCCGTGTAGTAAATTTTGCTCACAGCATTAATTTTTTGAAAAAACACGGTTTTTGGTGTCTTGGGCTGGACGAAAGATCCGAAAAAAATCTGGATGAAATTCAACTGAACGATAAATTTATATTTGTTGTGGGAAGCGAGGGAGATGGTATGCGTCGATTGACCAAAGAGTCCTGTGATTTTCTAGTGAAATTACCGGAAATTGGGCAATTCACTACGCTGAACGCTGCTCAGGCCGCAACCGTTTCACTATACGAAAGTTTTCGCCAGAGAAGCAAAGGAGTATAAACATGTCTTTAGGATTAGGATTTGTTTTTCACCATGGCTGGGGATACGACAATTCATATTGGGATAATTTAGCTCCATTATTCAGTGATTTCCCGTGTCGATTCCTGAACCAACGTGACGTTGGATCCGTTTACTCTTGTGAAGAATCGGCTTCGACATTGCAAGCAGATCAGGCATACCTCGCCGCTGATGGTGAAGCAAAAAACGCCCATGGTGCAACCATGTGGATAGGGATTGGGCATTCCATCGGTTTTGTAAAACTATTGGAAAAAGAAAAAAACCTGAGGGCCATTGTAGGTCTACAGTCTTTTGTGAATTTTCTGTCCGATGATCCGCAATTACACAGAAAACGATCCATGGTTCTGGAAAAAACGATTGCGGCATTTGAGAAATATCCAGTTGAAGTTCTAAAGGAATTTCGTCAGGATTCGCCGGAAATCAGTTTGAATCAATTGAACTACGATCTTCTCCTGGAGGATTTAAAAAGTCTTAGATTGAAATATTCCGTTCCAGCCGGTCTGGAGCACATGGTTCTTGCTACCAGAGATGATCCAGTGCTTGACGCTGCTGTTGTCGAAGGTGATTTTCCTGATAAAGTGAAGTTTCTGGAGTGTCCTGGCCACTGCCTAGGATATAAAAATGCCAAAGCGGTTTACGAAGAGATCATGAAGTTTGCGGATGCACTACAGTGATTTAGTAGGATTGAGGTTTGGTAAGGCTGCCGATACCTACGATTCGTCAGCGTTCACGCATGTCGAAATAGCGCGGCATTTGTTGTCTATGATCCAACGTCATATCGATAATGATAAGCAAGCATCTTCAGCATTGCAGGCACATCACGCATACCTATCAACCTGTAGCGAAGCATTATCGCATGTGCAGCACGCACTGGATGTTGGAGCTGGAACGGGGATTCTATCTGAGGAGTTGCTCAAAGCATTTCCTAATGTTGACCTAACTCTTATGGATATCTCCTCCGAAATGCTAGCGCGCGCCGAGAAAAAATATCACGGACGTGTGTCTTATATAAAAGCAAACGCCGAAGATTTTCCCATTCGTGGTTTCGATATATTGGTCTCCAGTATGGCAATGCAGTGGTTTCGCGATATTGAAGCATTTATCGCCGAAAACATAAAGCATACACGAACAATTGCTTTCGCTATACCTATTCTCGGAACATTTGATGAATGGTACGATTGGTTGGAAGCTCGTGGAATAGAATCGCATCGAATGCCATATAAATCTTTTGATCAAATGATGAGTCTATGTAATCTTGCAAATCATTTTATTGCGGAAGAGAGAACCTATCCATTAACATTTAAATCTGCTTTGGATTTCGTAAAATATTTGAAACTCATAGGAGCAAGTGCGTGCCACACTGGCGTTTACTCTTATAAAGAGTCTGCTTCGATATTGCAAGCACTTCACGCATGCCACGCAGCGAAACTGCTGCATAATGAGATGTTTTTTGCAAGACACTTGTGTCGTAGTGCAAGAAAGAACGCAGACACTCGTGTCGTTGCACAGAACCGCAGTGTACTAGATGTACATGAGGATTCCTTAGAGAGGAATATTGCGTGTGCTGCAAACACCGAAGCCAATTGCAAAAAAGAGCCATTATGCAGCAGTCTCGCAACAGGTGCAGAAAGTGGATCCAACGTCACGTTAGCGACTTCCTATAGGATTTTTTTTGGCGTATTATCGGTTAATCGAGACCGTCCATAATTTTGTGTAAAGAGCTGGAACTTGTTAAATTGATATTAATAAGTGGAGGCATTTACAATAACCAAGTTCACGAATAGGAGCTAATTTAAAGATTATGTTAAAGAGTGAGGTTGGCTTCCAGTTTGTCTATTATTTTGAACAGGCTAGATTATTATCGACCACATCGATGGTTGAAAGGCAAGACTCCTATGGAGTATATTAACTCAACCTATGGTGGAGATCGGCCGTCTCATATCTCTTAATCCCGCACACATATCAAATAATCCGAGCAGTGGATCTGACGACGCCAATTGCGAAAAAGAGCCATTATGCAGCGGTCTCTACAATCCCAGCAACGACGAGCCTGGATTCTCGACATATTTCTTTATGCTTATTAGAAACTCAGAAGCAGTTTTAGTGTCCGAAATTCGATGATCATACGACAAAGAAATGTATAGCATCGGTTTTACTTCAACACCTATAGACCTGTTGCTAAACCTTCCTCCATCCGATATTTTTGTCGTCGGTGCTTGCAGCACACGCATTTCATCATTATTGGATCCAACGTCACGTTGGCCTAAAAAATCCTCGGATATAGTCGGTTTCGCAATAGGTCCGGTATCAACAGCGACAGGTCGATCATGCATTCGGTGCACGCTCAGCGTAGCAACCTGTGGAGGAGTTAAGAGATCCGTTCCCATTATGGAGCCGTACACTCCGGCATTAACAACTGTAAACGTTCCGCCAGAAACCTCTTCCAGCGTTAGAGTTCCCTCGACTGCTCGCTTGGATAAGGCAATCATGCTCTTTTCTATATCCGCAATGGAAAGTTTATCGGCATTTCTAATTACTGGAGCAGCGATACCGTCATTTCCACAGGTTATAATGGATATATCATAGTTGTTTTTATATATAATATTTTCTCCGTGAATATGAGCGTTAAATATCTTGTACTCTTTCAGAGATGAAATGCTAGCCAATATAAAAAACGGCGTAAATCCAAGACGAGTGTTATACTTTTCCGTAAATTGCTGTCCAAATGTCCTTTCTATGGTAAGTACTGCACTCATATCAACTTCGTTTGATACCGTAGAAATTACCGATGATTCCATGGAAGATTTGAGTTTTTCATTGATACGTCGCTTCAAAAAATCAATTGGAACCGTTTCGTCACCAGGAGATGAGAAAAACATGGGCTTATTCCAGGTGTCGGCAAACATTTCCGGAGAATTTTCCATTGGTGTAGTTAGCAATTTGCGAACAATTTCCTTGGTGGATTTTAGATCCTCTATCCTTCCCTCAATGAGACTTTTCTTAAAATTGTTTTCCTTTTCTATTGCTTCATCTATTTTTTGCATTGCTACTTTACATGTACCTTTAAGCTTTTCATTAGCCTCCGCCCTCACGTTACTGACAATGCTAGCAATCGTACTTTTTATTTCAAGACGAGCTTCTTTCTTGATATCGTCCAAAAGCGCATGAAACTCCTTCCTCGTAAAAGATAAAAGCTCTTTTTTCAATTCCTCAGCTTCGAGATTAGCGTTATCCAACGCCCGCTGCTTCAATTCCTCTGCTTCAGCATTTGCGGTTTGTATAATATCTTTTCTAATTGAATCGGCTTCGGCTATTTTTCTCTCAGATTCTCTTATCTCTTCATCAAATTTCTGAGCCGAATGAATGATTTCTTTCTTTATTGCCTTGGCCTCATCTTTCGCCTCTCGTATGGATTCTTCCACAATCTCTTTGGTGACAGTTTCTGCTTCTTCTTTTGCTTTTTCCCTTGCCGCAGCTACTGTCTCTTCCAGGATTTCTTGCGCCTTAGCTTCCGCCTCTTTTTCAGCTTTTTGGATGAGTTCTGCTTTTATTGTTTCAGCCTCTTGCTTTGCAGCCTCTGTAACATCATTAATTATTTTATTTTTGGTATTCTCCGCTTCCAGCATTGATCCCTGCACAATTTTATCATGGGCTTCCCTGGCTTCTTTTGTAGCCTTTTCTCCGTATTCCCTTAGTATTTTTAACGTCAGCTCCTCCGCTTGCTTCAACGCCACTTTTTTCGCCTCTTCCAGGACTTTTTCCCTTAATATTTTAGACTCATCTACAACCTGATTTTTGGTTGTTTCAATAACACTCTTGACAGCTTCTTCATTTAAGTCCTCTAATACAGTTTCTTTTATCTCTTCCGCTTCCTGCATCTCTTCAATTATTGAATCGGCAAACGAGCTAAACATCGATACGGTAGCCGTTTTATCAACGAGACTATCGGTAACGCCATCTACAGAAAGCTTGTATTCAGTTGGAGGAGCATCTTTCAATTCTGTTTTATTTTCCATACTATCCGTAGATGAATTGCGTAGAGATCTTGATCTGCGCAAGGTTTCCTGCTCTAGTTCTCGTCTTTGCTTAAGCTCTGCAACTAATTCTGGAGGGAGGTTTTTGTATTCGTCTTCAATCTCCTTTTTAACCTCACGGGATTCATTTAACAATTCTTCTGCTTCTATCTCTTGAGTGATTCTAGTGATATCAGCGTTGACGTCGGTTTCTATTATGGCTATTCGAGATCCCTGCGGTATGCAAGATCCTTCTTTTGCAATGATTTTGGCTAATATGCAGTCGTAGCTGGACGTGATACCACACGCGATCATCGATGTCTCTGCATCTGCTATAATTTCGTTTTTAGATATCCTCTCTCCAACCTTTTTATACCACGCTGTCAGCGTTACCTCGTATGAGGAAGCATCGAAAGTTGGAACAATTATATCTATGCGCATCTCTACAACCTTAGTAGCTTTTAACAATCAAATAACAAAAACATTTCTTTTGTGTTAATTTTATAGAGATGTTATGCTTTCTCTTCATTTTTTCGTTCAATTGCGTTTAAGAGACATGTACTGAGTAACTACACATAACTAAAAGGAATTCAAGCATCATCGGATCTTTTGTCAACGCAATTTAGAAATGTCCGGTTTTGGGTGGCTGAACAAGTGCCACCCTACAGGCTAAACTTGACCCACCAAAGATTATACACATAAGATTTCCCTATAAGAAAGGAGCAGATGCAGGTTAGATAACCCGATCCAAATTGTTTTAAGACCAGGCGGTCCGTCGCTTGGAGCTCTTTTGGGA